>JACDGP010000210.1 GCA_013821605.1 Herpetosiphonaceae bacterium | reverse complement strand
GCTTGGTGCGCGGCGTGATCCGGTGCACGACATCTGCCGGATCAAGTGTCCAACGCTGCGGGTCAACGTCCGCATAGACCGGACAAGCACCAATTATGCGGAGAGCGAATGCGGTATACCCGGCGGCGTTGGGCACGGTAATCACCTCGTCGCCGGGGCCAACTCCCGCAGCGCGTAAAGCTAGCAGCAATGCATCGGTCCCGTTACCAACTCCAACACCATGTGCCCCGCCAACTGCCCTAGCCCACTCGCGCTCAAAGGCCTGCACGTGTAGCCCAAGCATATAGCTGCCGCTACGGAAGAAGTTGCTTGCGGCGGCGTCAATCTCCGGCTGCATGGCGTTGTATTGTCGAAGAGGATCGCCAAAAGGAACAGTCATAAGATGTTACCAGTAAAAGCTTTTGTTGGCCCGGTAGAAAGCGACAGTATCGGTCAGCCCCGCTCGCAGATCGATTGCTGGTCGCCAGCCCAGCACCTTTTCGATACGTTGGTAGGAGCTATACACATCGCCGATATCGATGCGCAGTTTTTCTGGTGGCCACGGAACCAGGCGGTAGGAGCCTGAGCCAGAGACTTCGATCAAGGTTTGGAGTAATTCCAGATGGCTAACGGGTCGTAGCCCACCCAGGTTAAAAACCTGACCGTTGCTGGCCTCGCTGACCGCCGCTCGCAGACAGGCCTCAACGACATCGTCCACATAGGTATAGTCGCGCAGTTGCTCACCGGTGCCGTAGAGCTGAACCTCACCATCATCTAGTACCTGGCGTACAAACCAGCCAAGCGCCGTTTGGCGGCTATGTTTGACCAGCATGCGCGGACCATAGGTATTGGTCATGCGTAAGGAACAGGCACGAATACCGTAGACATTATTGTACAGAATGTGATACCACTCACCGGCCATCTTGTTGATGCCGTTGACATCGGTGGGATGCATGAGGTGGCGCTCATCGACCGGCAGATAGTCGGCACGACCATATTGTTGACGGGTACCGGCATAGACGATTTTAAGATCTCGATTGCGATTGCGACAGGCTTCCAAAATCGAGAGCTGTGACCGGCAATTAATTTCGAGGTCGATGAATGGATTCTCCATCGACTCGATATGGCTGACCTGCCCAGCTAGATTGAACAGGTAGTCGCGGCCCTGGACTAGGTATTCCATCGCATAGGTGTCGCGCACATCCGCAATATTGATGTGCAATTCGTTTTCGATGCCAGCGATATTCTGCAGGTTGCCACCATACTCGGGGATCAGGGAATCGACCACCAGCACGTCGGCCCCTAGCTCAAGCAGACGACGTGCGAGGTTTGAGCCGATAAAGCCGAGACCACCGGTCACCAAGCAGCGACTGCCAGCAAAGTTTACTGGGGTTGTCGTAACGCTAGCTGGCTTCATGATACACGGCGGGCGGTCCGTCTGGCCTGCATTTGACCGAGGTGCTTGCGACGGACAACCAGATTCCACCACAGCTTCAGAAGTTGCGGTGGAATGCGGCGCAAGCGACGCCAGTTAAAAAACTGCGAGGTACCGTAGGTCCGGTGAAAATGGTGGACCGGCACTTCGGCAAAGTGGAAGCCGGCATCTTGGAGCTTTTTGACCAACTCCAAAGGAAAGGTGCCATCCGGCGACTCGAGCAACTCAAGCTCAACGACTTCGAAGACCGAGCGACGGATCAAGCGAAAATCGCAATCTACATCGCGCAACTTGAAGCCAAAGGCCAGCTTCATCAGGTGATGGTAGATGCGACCGATCACGATGCGGTGCAAGGGATCGGAGCGGCTGATTTTGTAGCCGTTGATGATGTCGATGCTAGGCTGCATGTATGGCACAAGCAGCTTCAACTCGCGCGGATCATACTGGGCATCGCCGTCGGTATAAAAGATCAACTCTTTCGTGGCGGCGGCAAAGCCCGTACGCAGTGCACCGCCATAGCCTAGTGCTACGCGGTGCGGCATGACCCGCAGCCGGGGATGGGTTGCTGCCAAGTCTTCGAGTACTTCAAGAGTATAATCGGTACTGCCGTTTTCGACCACGATCACTTCGTAGTCATCGGTCAACTCAGACAAGGTGTGCAGGGTTGTCACGACCAGACTGCCGATCGTACCCCCGTCGTTATACGCGGGAAAGACCGCCGAAATGCTGGGCCGCAGCACAGTGGGCTCGTGTATCTGCATCACGCGCGATTATAACATGCCGCACAGCTAGACCAGAAGCTCGGCCGACTGTGCTTGCGGCGTATAGGACCGTAGAAGATCCTGTGCATCGCGTAGAGCAGCGGCATAGGACTCACATAATAAGCGTGCGAGCGGATCAGGCCCACTCAAGGCCAGATCCCACAAACCAGCGTGGTGATACTGGCCGAGGTGGTCCCAATTTGGGCGATCAATGATCGGGTATAAGCAGACACCGTGGAAATCTACGCCCATGTCGATGGCGTCACGCACCTCGTTGGCAACATACATGATCCAGTCGCTGCGGCCCTGGCCTAGATGACTCGTCTCAGATAGGCAGATCGGCCGGTTGTAACGGCGGTAGGCCGTAGCTAGGAGCTGTGCGAGCGGCGTCCAGCGCGGGTCACGTGGCGCTTCCCAATGCAGGCGGTCTTGTTCATAAACCCACTGATTATTGTGGTAGAAGTTAAAGCCAAGGAGATCAAGATAGCTCGGGTTGCCACCTAGTTCAGGAGCTATGTAGCCGCCCAGCATATCGAGTGCTTGGAACTGACCATCTGATGACTCGGCGGCCTCGCCAGTCAGATCGGGCCGGTCGGCGGGGGCGACAATATGGATCAGTGGCTCCGTATGTAAGACCCGCGCACTGGAATCAACCTCCCAAACCGCTTCAATGCCGGCCAGCGCCGCTCGCACCAGATTCGCTTTAATGCCATAGGATTGCCCACTGCCATACGGGAGTGTGCCACCCGCCTCTCCACCATACCACGACAAGTAACTGATTTCATTCACGGGCGTGAAGATCAACGGCGCATCGGTCAGCGTACGCCAGAGCCGGGCAAAGGCTTTACAGACGGCAGCAAAGCGCTCTGCAAAGCGCGGATGAGCCGGTATGAGGTCAACCGGGAAACCAAAGTGGCAGATATCCCAAATCTGCTGGATCTCATAATGACGCCCGGCCTCAATACGCCGCACGACTTCTCGCCAGTCATAGACGCCGGGCTGCCGTTCGACCCGGCTCCAATGGATGCCTTCGCGCACCGTCGTAATACCAAACGGCAGCAACGCCGCATAATCTTGATCCACTCGCTCGGCGTGACCGGTAATGGCCAAAAAATCGACGCGGTCGCCGGCACGATTCACGAGATCGGCACATTCGTATCCGGCCTGCCAGAAGGACCGAAAGGGAGACGTTATCATAAGCTATCCTGCTCTTGTTTATCACCTTGAAGCGGGACGGCGCGCCATCCTAACCGAGATGCGACCGGCAGGCACACCTTTAATTGTGTAGCCAGATCCTTGGTGCTCTACCCGGTGGGCGAACCGTACTGCTCCTCAGTGAGCTGTTGAACCAGGCACTCACGTGTGACGGCAATTCCAGGCGGAAACCGTTGCGTGACCGGCTCACCCGGTAGTGCTTGCAAGAACAGGACCGTGCCGATCGTAGGAGTTGCCAGCATATAGCGCAGCAGATTAATGGACGTTATACCCCGAACCCGAATCTTCGGGCTCGCACCATTACGCTGCGCAAAGGTTACAGCATCATCTGGTGAGACGAAGGCCGGGATGGTACGTGGTTTGGCGGGAGCATTGGAACCAGAGCTCGACGCGGGTACGTTCAGGAACACATAGTAGCGCGCCGTCGTGAGCGGCGCGATGGCCCGTTCCAGCACATCCGCTACGCGCTCGACAGTGGTCTTGAACTGCAGATGGAGGTCATCGGGTGGTTGGGGCAGCATATATGCTCCAAAGGATCAACGGAACTCAAGCCGCCATTATAGGCCTTTCTGCTACGCCTGTGGATCACAAAGGGTCCCCCGTTTTACAGGCCAAGTTGACCCGGATGATCACGCTCGTCGCTAACCCCAACAGCAGCGCATACAGACGGTATGGCACCCGCATGGGCTGACCGGTGATGGGCCACAGCAGTGGTATACCGCCGGTTGCTAGATCACGGGCCAGGTACGCGGCAAAGCCTGCGACAAAAGCACCTCAGTGAGTGAGGCTGTAGAACGAGAGTCATAGGTTCAACTCCGGGCATCCAGGACATCGCCAATACTGCGTGCCTGACGATGAATCAAGGGCTGGTCCACGGCTGCGGGGACCGCTTCCACGTAGCGTTCCAGGTCATAGAGGCCGCGATGAAAATCATCCATGCGCAGCCGTAACATACCGCGATCACGTAGCTCTTCGGGCAAATTGGGCTGTAAGAGCAGTAAGCGCTCCGTCGCGGCCAGCGCCAGCCCAAAACGAGCGCGGCGGACATAGCTTTGTTTGAGATTATTCAGCAATCGGACGAGCACGGCGCGATGCGTCACTGGCGGAAACAGATCCGGGTCGGGCAGTGTGGCACCACTTTGCGCCTGCAAAAACACACGACAGGCGCTGCCATCAAGGACCTGGCCGAAGAACAGGTCGAGGAAGACCGGTCCAGCCGGCAAGGACCAGCGGGCCATGAAATGGGCAGGCAAGGCGGCAGGTTCGAGCGCGATGCCGTTCTGTGCGGCGACTGCCAGCAACAGCAGCGATAAGGTGATCGGTAAGCCTTTGCGCTCTGTGCAAACCAAGGGCAAATAGCTGTTGGCCGGATTATCATAATCAGCCGTGTTGCCGGTAAAGCCTTCGACCCTATGAAGGTAGTGCACAAGCTGTTCGGCATACTGAAGCGTGGGCTCCGGTGGACCAAGCTGCTCGGCAGTACGGGCGGCGAGATGGCGCAGCACGTCACGTGTCGCCAATGTATCATGAAGATCGAGGTCTTCTTGCGCGACGCTCAGCGCTCCTTCGACAAGGTCGATCGCGGTATCAGGCTGATGAATAATGCGACGAAAGGCAGTACGACCGGGATGTTCCATGCCGTGCATGATACCACGGGCGAGGAACGAGGGATGAGGACTAAGGACTCAGGGAGGAGTTTAGTCCTCGGGCATGCAGGTTAGTCGTGGTTGGTTTGGGTCCATTCGAGAGGGGAGACGTTGGTTGAGCCGATACGTACATCCCAATGAACATGCGGGCCGGTCACCATGCCTTTGGCACCCATGCGACCAATGATTTGGCCTTGCTCAACCATGTCGCCGACCTTGACCAGGATCTGTGATTGATGCCAGAAGCCGGTATGTACACCCCAACCATGATCTAGGATGACAGCACCGCCGCGCACCAGGAAGTCGGGCTCGGCCAGGACGACGCGACCACGGGCCGGGGCGATGATCGGGGTGCCGACGACGTTGGCGATGTCGAGCCCTTCATGAAATGAGTCATACGGACCGCCGTTGTATGAGCGGAGGGTGCCGAAGTCGGATGAGATCACGCCCTGGGCGGGCAGGATAAACGGGCCCTGCCAGAGGCGCTCGGCCGTGGTCTGGCGCCAGATGGCGTTGACGATCTGGCGCTCACGGAGTACGGCATCCTGATTCTGGTTGAGGCTATCGGTGACCGAGGGCGGAAGGGTTATCGCCTCACGGGGGTACCGGGCGTCGAGTACTGTTATGGGAAACTCGTTGACGATGGTGCGACCATCGGACAGATCACCTTCCAGGTGCACCCGCAAAGAGCCAAGCGGCGTTAGGACGGGAATACCTGCAAAGGCGCGCCAGACGTTAGCGACATTGACAAAGGGTAGCGCAACACCGTCTAGAGTGCCACGGGCGGCGACGAGGTGCGGCGTGGCAAGGTTGATCAGGAAGGTATGACCTTGGGCGACGCTCTGCGGGGCAGCAGCAGCCTCCAACAGGGGAAGAGCGATGCTGGTCTGGCCGGACCACTCCGCACCCAAGCGACCTAACAAAACCGGCTGGACGAGGTTGGGATGCAACTCGAAGCGGGCGCGCTCGAACCACTGTGTGAGTACGCGGTCGCCCGATGAGTTGGTTTCGAGCTGCGGAGCTGTCAGCGGATAGCCAAACAAGGCCAGTGACGCACGATCACTGCTGAAGCCATCGCCCAAGTTGAGGCCATGGCTCTGCCAATAGTCGAGGAACGCCCCACAGACGGTGCGACCGGTTTGCGCGAAGGTACGGCATTGGCCAGGCAGCTGTTGACCGGCGCCTTCGGTCCGCCAGTCACGACCGGCACGTTGGAGCAACTCATCGCCCAAGCGTCCGAGCGAAACGTTATAGGGAGCAGCGAGTTCGGGATGTAGTTCGATACGCTCACGCTCGAAGAGTTGTGCGGTGAAAGAACTGGTGCCGGTGGAGGGCGTAGCTCCGGCCGGAGCAAGGGGCAGACCAAAGA
>JACDGP010000066.1 GCA_013821605.1 Herpetosiphonaceae bacterium | reverse complement strand
GCACAATCGCCATCGGCTTGCCAATATTTTGTGCTGAGAACTGCTGTAAGCTCGTCGCGGCGGTGCCATTGAATTTAAAGGCGACAAACGGCGAGCCCGTCGTATCCACACCCGTCTGGACCGAGGAGAGATCGAGCAACGAGCCGTCGGCGACCACCGGCAAGATAGGGCCGGTCGTTAGGGTCTTCGAGAGTGGCGCGGTTTGAGAGAGGGTCGCGGTGTTGGTTACACCAGCAGTCGCGGGTGCCGGAATACGAGGAGTGGGGCTGCCACTGGTTCGGACGGTTTGGCCATCGGTAACCTGGTTCGTGCCGGGATTGACGAATTCGAGCTTCCCGGTCGAGCGAATTGTGGTGAGGGCCTGCGAAGCATCGGTGACATCGGGTAATTCAACAATGATGCGGTTGTTACCGGAGGTCTGGACGACGGCCTCGGCCACTCCCAGGCCGTTAACGCGCTGCTCAATCGTCCGGCGAGCTTGCTGAAGTTGGTCGGATGTAATCTTTGGATCGCTAGCCTGCAACAGAATTTGCGTGCCACCGCGTAGGTCAAGCCCTAGGCGGGTATGCACATCTCGACCAAGCCACAATTCGCTGCGGTCATTCGCATTCTTGGGATCGTGCCGTGGCGCGACGTTAATCCAGATGGCCACTGCTGCGACCAGCACAACGACGATTAGTAGGTTAATATCTCGTGTACGCACGTGGTGGTGTTGCCTCCCATAAAGCCGATGGTGTTGATAAACGCTATAAGCATAGTGATCTGGTCGAATTATAGGAGGAGCCTTGCGGACTGTCAAAGAACAGGGAATAATGAGGAGTGGCGGCACACAATCTGATATAGGCGTGTACGCGTAGTAGACAACGTTGAAGATAGTATGTTGTAGGGAGTACGTCATGCAATGGTTAGATGAAGTAGTAGCGGCGTTGCGGAGGTTATTGGGTGTTCGTGAGCCAGTGCTCGTCCCGGTTCCTGTGCGCGTGCCCGTCGTTCGTCGTCGCCGGTAACGCTGCGAGTTCTCGGGTAGTATGTTCGGATACGACGGGTGCCATGTTGCACCACACTCACTTCCAATGGTACTGTCACCAACTAGCCTCATCCTCATCTTGGTGCCATGTGAGACCGTGGTAAAATAACTGCAATCCTCCTCCCAATCTGTCGTCTGATCAGCGTTGACCTGCCGGCTGGACGACGAGGAAATAACACTGCTCCATGTTGAGGAACGCTTGATGAACGATATGAGCTTCGTCATGATCTTCGCTTTCGTTGGTTGGCTTGCGTCTAGCTACGCCATAAAGCACTCACGCTTGGCAGTGCGCTGGCAACGGCTTGTGATTGTGCCACTGTGGCTCGCATGGGTTGGTCTGGCGCTCGGTGGTCCGATTGTTAATGGCAGTATTGCTCCGGGAGACGCGTTAACCAGCGCTGCTGCTTGCACCGTAGGGATGATGAGCTTTTTATTCTTTAGCGCGCTACGTCGTAAGCGTTCATCCCGCTAGCACCGGTCGGCAGCTTGAGTGCCGGCTGGTGGACGGTGCTGGTAGCTGTTCAGTGCGAGGATGATTGTATGGAATGTGGCGCGATTACTGTCATTGGCACCGGCAATTGGGGGACGACGCTGGCCGTCATGCTCGCACGTACCGGTCGTCCAGTCACCCTTTTGGCGCGTGACGAAGCTGTGGCTACAGGCCTTCATACTGCCCGCATGAATCGACAGTATTTGCCGGGCATCGAGTTTCCACCTGCTCTGCAGGTGGTAGGTATGCCACAACATTGCTTACCTCAGGCTGCGCTCGTGCTGCTGGCAGTGCCCTCGCAGACGATGCGCGCCAATGCGCTAGCCATCGCTGATCTCATACCGATGAACAGTGTGATCCTTTCCTGTGCAAAAGGGCTTGAGCGGGGCACGCTGCTGCGCATGAGTGCCGTGCTCCAATCTGTGTTCCCTGCTGCGCTCCATAGCCAGGTAGGGGTGCTATCGGGTCCTAATATCGCTCACGAGATTGTGCAGGGGCAACCAGCTACCAGTGTTGTTGCTACGGCAGAGCCGGCGGCTGCTCAGGTGGCCCAAGGGCTGCTCAATATCCCGTTGTTCCGCGTGTATACAACCCATGATGTTACCGGTGTGGAACTGGGTGGAGCGCTTAAGAATATTATTGCGCTCGGAGCCGGCATTTGTGATGGGATGCAGACGGGAGATAATGCGAAAGCAGCCTTTATGACGCGCGGACTAGCCGAGATTTCGCGCCTCGGGGTGACGATGGGGGCCAATCCGCTCACCTTTGCCGGTTTGGCCGGTCTAGGTGATCTAGTCGCCACGTGTGCCTCGCCGCATAGTCGCAACCGGCGCTTAGGTATGGCGCTGGCGCAGGGCCAATCACTCGCCACGGCCCAGGCCGGGTTGGGGCAGGTGGCCGAGGGCGTGACGACAGTGCAGACGGCACGGGCCCTGGCACGGGCACATAACGTTGAAATGCCGATTACCGAGCAGCTCTATAACGTCTTGTTCGCCGGGAAAAATCCTCAAGCGGCGATCCAGGATTTAATGCAGCGCGGCGTTAAGCACGAGCTCGCATAGTCCTGAAGGAAGCATTGATAGGCACGCCCATGACTGCACCATCCCAACAAGGTAGCGTATCGACCATCCCGACCATCCCCGGTTCGCGGTTTTTGGGCAATTTGTCCGATATGCGGACTGATCGCCTGGGCTTTTTTCTACGCCTTAGCCGAGAGTGTGGACCGATTGCCCGGTTTCAGATCGGCAAGCGCGCGGTGATTGTGCTGAGTGCAGCAGAATATGTTCATACGGTGCTGGTTGAGCAAGCTGCTAATTTTGAGAAGACCATTCAGGTTCGCGCGAACCTTGGCCCATTGCTTGGCAACGGCTTACTAACCAGTGAAAACGAATTTCATCGCCGCCAACGGAAGTTGGTCGCGCCTGCTTTCCAGCACCGGCGCGTCGCGGCCTATGCCGAGATCATGGCGCGCTATACGGAAGAGCAGATCGCAGGCTGGGCCGATGGCAGCACGCTTGATATTGCTCATGAAATGATGCGCCTGACCTTGCGCATTGTGGGTAAAACACTTTTCGATGCTGACGTGCTGCAGGAGGCCGATGATCTGGGTGCCGCGCTGACCACTGCACTGCAGTGGGCCAACGGTCGCTTTGCGACCATCATACGCACGCCTGCCAACTGGCCAACCAGAGCAAACCGGCGCTTCAGAGCGGCCCAAGGGCGCCTGGATGCCACGGTGTATCGTATGATTGAGGAGCGCCGCCGGAGCGGTGAGGATCGGGGCGATCTGCTTTCGATGCTGCTGGCGGCGCGTGACGAGGATGACGGCAGCTTTATGACCGATCAGCAGGTGCGTGACGAAGCCATGACGTTGTTTCTGGCCGGTCACGAGACGACAGCAAATGCCCTGGCTTGGACGCTATACTCGTTAAATGGGGAGACGGCGGTGGTTGCACGGCTGCAAGCCGAGGCGGACGAGGTATTGGCCGGTCGTACACCAACGTTTGAGGATCTGGCTCGTCTGCCATATGCGCTACAAGTCTTTAAGGAAGGCTTGCGCTTGTATCCGCCCGCGCCGATGATCAGCCGTCAAGCTCAGGCAGCTTTTACGCTGGGGGAGTATCATTTTCCGGCTGGTACGGTCGTCGTGATCAGCCCGTATGTGCTCCACCGCCAGCCCGCGTACTTCTCCGATCCTGAGCGCTTCGATCCTGAGCGTTGGACGATGACCAACGAGGCAAGCTTGCCGCGCCAAGCATATATGCCCTTTGGCGGTGGTCCGCGCATTTGTATCGGCAATCACTTCGCGATGATGGAGGGCCAGTTGATTCTGGCAACCCTCATCCAACGGCTCAATCTGCGGTTGCTCCCCGGCCAGAAGATTGTCCCGGAGCCGATCGTTACGCTGCGACCGCGCGGCGCGATCTGCATGGCAGTTGAGCGGCATGGTGTTATGCACGCCGGAACCGGCAGCCGGGAGACCTTGCCTGCTACCAGCGTATGAGGCGGCGGGCCGATCTTGCGCTCGTGCTCGTCACGCTGATCTGGGGTACGACCTTTACGGTGGTTCACACCGCCGTAGCGACTTTTCCACCTGTAGCCTTGATTTTCCTGCGCTTTGCGCTGGCCACGCTGGCGCTAGGACCACTCCTGTGGCGTCGTCGGCGGACGCAACGCTTGCGACGGCATGGTTTGTTGGTCGGAATTGGTCTGGGTAGTCTGTTGTTCTTTGGCTTTGCGACCCAGACACTGGGCCTCGCGCTAACCTCACCGGCGCGGGCCGGCTTCATTACCGGACTGAATGTTGTACTGGTCCCCATGTTTGCTTGGCTCTGGGGCGAACGGCCGGGCGTGCAGGCGCTGCTTGGGGTGGGCCTAGCAAGTGTAGGGCTGATGGTCTTAACCTGGGGCTGTGGCTGGGCTGCCTTTGGCTGTAGCCTCACTGGGCAACAAAGTGGATGGCACTGGGGCGATAGCTTGATCCTGCTGTGCGCGGCAGCCTTCGCCTTGCACATCGTAGCAGTGGGGCGTTGGGGTATGGGCTTGCCCCTAGTCGCGCTCAATGGCGTTCAACTGGCGACAGTGGCCATGCTGGCAGGTGGTGTCACCCTGATGCTCCCCACAGTGCCCTGGAGCCAACCGACGGTATGGGCAGCAGCCAGCTTCCTGGGCATCATTGCGACTGCGTTGGTTTTTGGGCTGCAGTTGTGGGCCCAGCGTTGGGTCAATGCGGCGCGCACCGCGTTGATCTTTGCGCTTGAGCCGATCTTTGCGGCCTTGTTCGCGTGGTGGTGGATCGGCGACCGGCCAACTACGGCGGTGTGGGTTGGTGGGGCGCTGATGGTAGCTGGGATTCTGGCCAGCGAAGTGCCGCTCAGTCGTCCCGCCACACAGCCTTTCCACGCCGGTTCTTGAGCTAGATTCCTGCTCGTCGCTTGACGCTACCCCTCTCCACGCCTAGAATAGCCGAAACTTCCGCGAAGGGGAGACAGATGAAACGAATGACGACGTGGCTGATGGCACTGGTCCTGACCAGCTTGCTGGCAGCCTGTGGTGGCACCTACACCACGACGCGCCAAATTGATTCGATGGGCACAACTGCTCCGACTTCGGTTGCCAGTTCGACACTAGGGGCAGGCACAACTGGGGCGACGAGTGCTGCAACCGATGCGAGTACCGCTGCAGCCATGACCATGACGAGCGGCGCAACGCTGGAGGCCAGCGCGACAGCGATGGACACCATGACCGCCGGGTCGACGGCGGCGAGTGCGACGGCGCTGGAGACCATGACGAGCGGCGCAACGATGGCCAGCACGACGATGAGCACGACCGGCACCATGAGCGCTATGACCAGCACCGCTATGAGCGGGACGACGGGGGTGACCGGCACAGCGATGACCACGTTAACTCCGGTTGCCGACTTAAAAGGCCGGGCCGTGGTGGTCGGCAGCGATACGACCTATCCACCCTTCGAGTCGATCGACAAGACGTCGAACAAGATTGTGGGCTTCGATCCAGACTTGATGGCGATGATCGGCCAACTGATCAACATCAAGCCTGAGTTCAAAACTGCTAACTTTGACACGATCTTCACGGCCTTGGCGGCTAAACAGTATGATGCGGTCATGTCGGCCGTGACAATTACTGATGATCGCAAAAAGCAAGTCGACTTTTCCGATCCATATGTCACGATCGGGCAGCGTGTCGTTGCGCTGAAGTCCAACAGTGCCATCAAGAGCTACACCGACCTTAAGTCGAACAATTATAAGGTCGGGGTCCAGCGGGGCACGACCGGTGAAAAGGCGGCGCTCGAAAAAGCCGGTGTGTCTGATGCGAACGTCAAGCGCTATGATGACATTGCGGCGGCCTTCGCAGATCTGAAAAACAACGCGATCGATGCGATCGTGGCCGACGGCCCAACCGTGGGAAATTATGGCGAGCAGGCAACCTATAAAGACGTGGTCGCGGTCGTTGGTGATGCCTTTACGACCGAAGATTACGGGATTGCCATACCCAAGGGTGACACGGAGTTGCAAGGCGCCATTAATAAAGCACTGGCAGCGCTTAAGCAGGCCGGCAAGATCGATGAGTTGAAGAACACATACAAGATCAAATAGGAGACAACGAGGTCCCCGCCGAAGACACGGTGTGGGGCGAGCCTGTCACTCGCCCCTATTTAACCCCAGCGGTTTAGCTTGGAGTTACTATGGGTCCACGTGCCAATGAACTCGCTCCCGCTTCCTCTGCCACCAGTTCCTTCACGATGCTCCGACGTCTGCCCATCTGGCTCGTCATCCTCGTGTTGGTCGGCTTGTTCGTCCTCTACTCGATGCTCACCGGTGACTATCTCTCAACCCTGCAATTCTTAGTCATAGGCGTACGCCTCACCGTTGTATCCGCCGTACTGAGCTATGCCCTTGC
Organism: Herpetosiphonaceae bacterium; assembly: GCA_013821605.1. Classification (GTDB taxonomy): domain Bacteria; phylum Chloroflexota; class Chloroflexia; order Chloroflexales; family Kallotenuaceae; genus JACDGP01. Next base: position 23,040 of record JACDGP010000066.1, on the reverse strand, counting down.
GCTGGCAGTCGGCTTGATCATCGCGTTGGGTCGTGTTTCGCGCAATCTCCTGGCCTATAATCTGGCGACGCTGTATGTCGAAATTATGCGCGGTGTGCCGCTGCTGGTCATCCTGCTGTATGCACAGTTCGTGGTCGTGCCAGGGCTCTCGAACTGGTTAGATTTGAATCTGCATACGCGGCTATTATGGCAAAGGAATTCGGCGATCGCCGGCGTCATTGGCCTAGCACTAGGCTATGCTGCCTATTTGGCCGAGGTCTACCGTGCCGGCATCGAGTCGATTGAGCGTGGCCAGATGGAAGCGGCGCGTTCGCTAGGTATGACCTATGGTCAAGCTATGCGCCACGTGATCCTGCCCCAGGCGCTACGCCGTGTCCTCCCGGCCTTGGGCAATGATTTTATTGCGATCATGAAGGATACCTCGTTGCTGACGATCATCTCGGTCTCCGAGTTGACCTATTATGCGCGTCAAGAAGCGTCGCGGACCTTCCAGTATTTTCGCACCTATAACGCTGCGGCCTTTTTGTACCTGACGCTCACCCTACTGTTGTCGCTCGGTGTGCGCTATATCGAACGGAGGACCAGCGGTGGACGACGCTAATACGGTGATCACGGTCAATGACGTTTGTAAGCGCTTTGGCTCACTGCAAGCACTCGATCATGTAAGCACAACAGTTAAACGCGGCGAAGTATTGATGATCATTGGCCCATCCGGGTCCGGCAAATCGACGCTGCTTCGTTGTATCAATCACCTGGAAGTGCCCGATAGTGGCACCGTTACCATTGATGGTACGGAAGTCAACGAGCGGCGGGGCAATATAAATCGTGTGCGTGCCGATGTCGGCATGGTGTTCCAGCGCTTCGAGTTGTTTCCGCATTTGACGGTCCTCGATAATATTTGCTTGGCACAGCAGCAGGTACGGCGGCGACCACGCACCGAAGCTGAAGAGCATGCGCATAGCTTGCTCGAAAAGGTCGGCATCCCCGAAAAGCGCTTGAGCTATCCTACGCAGCTCTCCGGTGGCCAGCAACAGCGCGTGGCCATCGCGCGGGCACTGGCGATGCAGCCGAAGGTCATGCTTTTCGATGAGCCCACCTCGGCGCTCGATCCCGAGATGATCAAAGAAGTGCTGGACGTGATGCTTGATCTGGCGCATGAAGGCATGACGATGGTCGTCGTTTCGCACGAGATGGGTTTTGCGCGCAATGCCGCCAATCGCGTGATGTTCATGGATTACGGCAAAGTTGTCGAGGAAGGCGTGCCCGAGCAGGTTTTTAGCCATCCGCAGCATGACCGAACGAAGCTGTTTTTGTCGCGCATTCTGCACTGAGCTACTCCCACCCTTCGTCCCATAAACACAGGCGGCTTGTGTAGGGCCATTGTTGTCCTTACCGTGTCCTCACGCCACATAGCCAGGTGTGACTTGCTGTGGACTTTTGGACTTGAGATCCAACGCATCCGGGCAGTGAGGCCAAGGAGGCTGGATACCTATTGCCAGCAATGAAAATTGAAGGTTGATGACTTTTCGCATTCCAATTTTGTTACACGACCCTGCATGTTTTGTTACAGTTCCCGTTCAAACTGTTACATGTAACAGGCAATTTGTTACAGTTGAACGGGATTTTGTTACATGTTACATGTTACACACATTTCGACGTTTCCCTGTTACACGTTCTTCGGACGAGGTATGGGCGACCAATTCGGCAACGAGTGGGCTGCATTATACCACAAATAGCCGAAAAATGCAAACATATGTTCTAAGGGACCGGGGCGAATAGGACGTCCGCGGCGGCAGCCCTGAGCTGAAGCTCGGGCTGAATTGATGAAGTCGGCTTCGCCGACTAGGTCGAGGGTCGACCCAGGCTTAATTGACGCGGCAGCGAGGTGCGGCTGCCTATTCTGCTGCGTCCTGCAGTTGATCGAGCAAGGCCTGTGCCTGATTTCGCAATTGCTGGATCTGTTGATGAGCACGTAGCCGGGTGCTCCATCTAGCGGCTCTTTGTACTGCACCTTTCACGTCGTAAGGGCAGGAGATGGAGGTCTTAGCCGCATAATGCAGGTCTGCCAACTCGTCACCTTGTTTACAGGAAGATTACAGATCTTCCAACCCACCCTCCTAGCATATAGAGCATCCCAAAGCGATAAACTGCTGTTACATGGTCACGTCTTGGGTTATCTAGTACGTGTCATAACGGGTCTGAGCGAACACCTTCGCTTGCAGCACAGTGTATGCTAGAGGTCATGAATAGAACATCTGTACTAATGCTCTACGTACGCAGCTGATGGTGGAATGAGCAAGGAGCGATGATGACCCCCCAATTGATAGCCTGTGTGCTGGTGCCCAACTTTCTAGCGCATGTTGCGATGGCTACACAGCACTCTACGGCGTCAAAGCCACTGATTGTTGCTGCCAGCTTGACGGATCGTGCACCCGTCATCGCGGTGCATCCAGAGGCAGCGCGGTATGGCATCCGAATAGGGATGCTGGTCTGGGCGGCACGGCGGCAGTGTACGGATCTGCTGGTCACCACGGTTGCACCGGAGATCGCGGAAGAAGCTGCGACCGCGATTGAGCGCGTGCTCCACGAGTATACCGACGAGCTTGCGCGGGGAGGCCGCGGGTGCTGGACATTGGGACTGTATGCGTTGGGACGAGACTTCCAGGAGGCTGACGCCTATGCCCAGACGCTCCAGCAGGTGGCGCAGGGAGTATTGCCAGGACCAGTCGCAGTGGGCATGGGCAGGGGGGCGATGTTGGCGCAGATCGCTGCCACGTTCGCGGCGACAGCGGTGCCGAGCGGTCGAAAGGTGGTGTTACCGGGTGAGGAGCCAGCATTGCTTAACCCGCTGCCGGTGCGGATGCTGCCGGAGGTAGGCACACAAACCGAGCAGGTGCTCGCGAAGTTGGGAGTCACGACCATCGGACAGTTGCAGCGGGTGCCGCCACATCTGCTGGTGGAGGCCCTTGGAGGACGTGGCAAAGCACTCCAGCGCAGTCTGGCAGAGTTGCACCGGCCAACGCCGCAGCCCGTGGGGATGGGGGAGATCCTAACGATCTGTAGTGCGTGGCAGACCGACGCGGCGTCCTGCGGGGATACGGCGCAACTGCTGGCGCAGGCTCAGATTTTGACCGAGCGTGTGGGCCGCAGCCTACGGGCACGCAATCTCGGCTGTGGCCGGCTCACGGTGCGGGTGCAGTGGGTGGATGGAGCAGCACGGGAGCGGAGCTATCACTTCACCCCGCGTCGCGACCTTGATCGCCAGCTACATACGGGGGGTCAGAGTGTGCTCCTGGCCTTGCTGGGCGAACGACGGCTACAGGTTGAGCAGCTCGTCGTGACGCTCGACGACCTCGGCCCCCTCCAACGTGACCTGTTTGCTGCTCCCGATGAGCGGGCACGGGGCTACCAACGTGCGGTTGACGCCGTGAAGCGGCGCTGGGGGACGGGTGCAATTCTGCAGGCGGGGTTGCTGCGCGTGTTGCGTCCGCTCAGGTTTTGATGGCAGCACCTTAATATGGCCTTCGTCCTGCCCACCCTCTACACCTGGTACGACCTGCTGAACAGCACGATCGAGCCTGTCCAACTCTTCGCTACGGCCGAACGCCGTAAGATCACCGCTATCGGGATTGTGGATCATGCTACGACCCTCGGCCACGTTCGCATCGCCCAGGCCGCCAAAGACAGCAGCGTGCATGTGGTGTTTGGCACCACGCTCATGATGGAGGGTGGGTCGGTGGTGCGGCTCCTGGCCCGCGACGATGACGGCTACCGCAACCTGTGTCGCTTGGTCAGCCTCCAGGCACGTGGGCAGGCTGCACTCCCGTGGGAAGCCATCCACACGTATCAACGTGGCCTCTACGTGTTGTGTGGCGGGCGGCGAGGACGCCTCTGGCAGACGCTCTGCGGTACGCGCCCCGACGACCGGCGGGCGTTGTGGACGCTGGCGCAGATGCAGGCGCTCGTGGAGCAGAGCGAGCACTTCGCCATCGAGGTCCAGCGCTATCCCGACGACGGAGAGGAGGAGCACCGAGCTGTTCAGCAGCTTCTCCTTTTAGCCAAACAGGCTGGAGTGCGTACCGTGGCAACGCATGATGTGCACGTGTTGGGATCCAACGATAGCCGGATCCACCGGCTCCTCGGTGCAATTCAGCATCGCTCCAGCTTCTTCGCGCAGGATCCCCGCTTGCCGCACTGGGTACGGGGCACACCTTCACGCCATGCGTTGCCCACCCCGAAGCAGTGGCACGCCAACTGGCAGGGGCTTGAGCATCTGGTGGCGGGAAGTGCTCAGATCCTCAACGATTGCCGGGTCGAACTTCTCGGGCGGCGGCGCTTTCCCGGCGCGCGGCTGCCCCCAGACGACGTGTTCCATGAGCTATGGAGCCGCGCTTTTGCCGGGCTCAAGCAGCACTACCAACGGGTCACGCCCGCCTTGATGGACCGGCTGCAGCGGGAGATCAGTGCGGTGCAGGAGCAGGGCGTAGGAGCATTCCTGCTGTGCGCGGCGAACCTCGTGGAGCGGGCGGACAAGCGAGGGATCCGCATGATTTTGCAAGGAAGCGGTACCGGGAGCTTGTTATGCTTTGCCCTAGGAATTAGCCCCGTCGATCCGCTGACTCAGACCGCGCTCGTGTTTGAGCGGTTTGCTGGCAAGCACCGTGGCAGCGGCGACCTGCCAGATCTCGATTTCGCTGTAGCTGCCGGGCGTGAGGACGAGATCCGGTCGCTGTTGATCGAGATGTATGGTGTGGAGCGGGTCGCACGGCTGGCGACGGTGCCGACCTTCCATGAACCCAGCGCGCTGCGGGCCGTAGCCCAAGCGTTTGGGTGGGATGAGCAGGCCTGTCAGATCTTGCATCAGAAACAGCAGCAGGCTGTGGAGCTGGATCGCTATGAGCAGATGCTGCTGCATGCTGCCGAGGCTATTATCGGTCAGCCAGCAACCATCGCCCATCACGCGAGTGGACTGATTGTCGCCGATGAGCCGTTTACGGAGCTGGTGGGGACTGCAGAACTCGGCGATGGGCCGGTGATTCAGGCGGATAAAGACGATGTCGAATACTTGCAATTGTTGAAGCTTGATATCCTGAGTTGGTATTCGCTCGCGATCTATGACCAAGCGGAACGCACGATTCAGGCCGCGCACCATCCGCAGCCCGACCTATGGCATGTTGCCGGGGAAGATGCGCTGACCGGTGCGTTGCTGGAGCGAGCTGAGACGCGCTGTATTCCGTATCTGCAATCGCCCGCCTGTATGACCTTGCTCCGCACGCTCAAGGTCCGTTCAGAAGCTGATATTGCCATATGTGTAGGTGCGCTCCGTCCCGGTGCTTCATCGACGCGGCCACGGGTAGTGGCGGCCATGCGCGGCGGTGATGCTCCGATCGATGGCTGGCAGCACTTGAGCCGCGAGCATCAACAACTCCTTGGCGCCGTGCTGCTGCCAAGTCGTGGGGCCTTTATTTTTGATGAGGACTTACTGAACGTCGCTCACGCGCTTGGACTATCGTTGGCAGACGCAGAGCGACTCCGCAAGGCCTATAAAAAAAAGGGCGAGGATGCGGCGCCCTGGGAAAACAAACTGCGAACATCGGCACTCAACAATGGCTGGCGTGATAGCGAGATCGATGTCATCCTGGGCTGGTTCAAATATATCGAGCGTTACACCTTTTGTCGCGGTCATGCCGTTGCCATGGCGCATGTCGCATGGCGGGTTGCGCGGATCGCCGCGCATTATCCTGCACATTTTTTCGCAGCAGTGCTCGATCATCTAGGGCCAGAAGGCGGTGGCATGTATCCACGCTTAGTGTATGTGACGGAGGCGCGGCGCAACCACCTTGTGGTCCTTGGGCCAACCGTTAACAGTGCGTGGGCAAGCATGCCGCGCGGGAACACGATTCAATGTGGATTGGGCCTGCTACAGGGTGTGGTCAGCGCGACGACATTGGCGACAATCCAAAGTGAAGCACGGCTCCGACCATTCGAGTCCGTCAGCGATTTCATCATCCGGGTCGCACCAGCAACGCGCGATTGGGAGTGCCTCGTCGCTGCAGGAGCACTGGATCAACTCACTCGTAGTCGACGACAGGCACGCTGGGAAGCGCAGGGAGCGAAGCGCAGGCCGAAGGAGCAGAGTACATTGTTCGCTGCATGGGAGCCAACCGATCTTGCGGCTATCGAGCCCGAGAGTGTCGGGGAGCGGGCTGCGGAAGAATATGGAACGCTTGGCTTCTGCATGAGTGTCGATCACCCACTGACCCTGTATGCCGACCGGTTGCGCGACCAGGCACTCGTGACGACGGAACAACTCGCGGACTACCTGAAGCAGGAGGTGACCATAGCCGCTATTGTCGTCGCCGGACGACGCATCCTGACGAGCACTGACCGGGTGATGATCTTCGTTTCGTTGTGTGATCGTACCGGCATAACTGAAGCGGCACTCTTCGGTGACGTAGCAGAGCGCTATGGTGAACTCGTGAGCGGCGACCATGTTGTGCTGGTCACCGGGCTGGTAACGGAGGATGTGGAGCGCGGTATTGGACTGAGCGTGGGCCATGTCCAGATCGTCCATGGCCCACTTCATCATCACTGACGAGCTAGCGCTTGCCCGCGTGCAGCCCGCAGCCCGCCGATCCAAGGGCAGCACCCAACCTTGGTCACATTACAGAGTTGGCCGCCCGGTCCAGTTCCCACTATTGTGCTACGATGTGTACCAGAGGCAGCCCGTCGTTAGTGTGGGGAGCACAAGTTCTCCAGTTGGGTGTACGCGATTGCCTCGGCCAACATGCTGGTGTGGGTTGTGCTGGCCTGGACCGTCTTTAGCTATCGCCACTCGCCCGGTGCGTTAAGTGCGGTGCTGGGTCTAGCCTTCGTCTGCACCTTCTTCCCCGCCTGGGTGCCCCTGTTCATCGGCCAGCCCGAGCGAGGCTAATGCACAGGGTCTGGTTTCCACCCGCAGGAGACGGCCGGTTGGGCACAATATGAGGCCCGATAGAGAACATGACGGCGGTGTGTCGTCGACGGTTGAGAGCTACCCTATGCTGGTGACGTGCTCGGGTTCGATCATGATGATCACACGCACCTGATCGCGGCCGCCGTACCAGGGGTACGGCCTGCCGAGATATTTTTGGGCGAGCATCTCGATGTGCTCGACCGCGCCATCCATCGTGACAGCGGTCACCCGGCCACGCACCTGGTGGTAGCGCGAAGGATTATCCAGCGTGGAGATGGCCACGGCCACGCGCGGGTCTCGCTCGATGTTTTTGATCTTCACATTGCCCTGGACGCTGTTGATGAGCACGTGCTCGCCATCGGTATCAACCCAGGTTTGGGTCAGCTGGGGCGAACCATCGGCCATCGAGGTTGCGATGTAGCAGATGCTCGGCTGGCGCAGCAGCGCAAGCAGTTCTTCAGTGAGTTTCATGATGTTCTCCCCCCTGCCGGATGCGACATGCTCCTAGCGATGTTGACGGTGTTTCAAGAAGCGAGCCAAGGCTTAGCAGGGGTGGGTAATCATCAGGGTGAATCGTAAGATGGTCGTAGTCCTACAGAAGTCGTGGACACAACTATGAGTCTCCTGCCTCCGCTCCCAGCGGCCACGCCGGTATCGCATCATCAATCGCCGCCATAATCCGTCTCGTTTCGCGCAGGGCGATCACCATCCGCATGTAATGCGTAACGTCATCTGTTGTCGGCGTGAAATCGATTGTCCTGGCTTAATACGCGCTTTAAGAAGTGTTACAATTGCGTTAAGGAATCTCCCGTACAATCGTCTTTGTGTCGCATTGTCTCAAGATGCTCGGATCTGGCCAAGCTATTCAATGTAGTGTAGTCACGTCAGGGATTGGTTGATATGAGTATAAAGGCAGGCGATCAGGAAGCGGCGCGCGGAAATAGCCAGTTGCAGGTAGTGGTCGCCGGTGGCGCGGCAATCGCGAAAAAGAGTAAGCGGGAGTGGCAAGAGTTTGGCCTGGCATGTCTGTATATGTCACCGGCGATTCTTTTCCTCGTTGCCTTTACGTATATTCCTTTTCTGCGCTCGGTCTGGCTGAGCTTGTTTGTGACGACGCCACAAGGCGCGACTGCCCGGTTTAATGGCATTAGCTATTACAGCCGGATCTTCAATCTTGATGGTAGTGGCCGGAGCGAATATCTTAAGAGCATTCTGACCTCCCTGTACTTCGCGTTGCTGGTGGTGCCACTGGGAATTGTTTTTGCGCTGGGCCTGGCACAGCTGGCGACACTTAAGGTGCGCGCCATCGGCTTCTTCCGAACGGTTTTTACCAGCAGCATTGCTATCTCGGTCGCAAGTGCGAGTGTGATCTGGGCGCTGATCTATAGCCCGACGACGCGGACTACCCAGTGGATCATTGATCTGCTGCATCTCAACGCCGCCTCGCTGTTGCAGCACTCCGGTACTGCGCTCTTGGCAGTGGCGTTTGTCACGACGTGGACTGCGCTTGGCTTCAATTTTATCGTTACTTTGGCCGGGATTCAGGCGATCCCACAGGAGCTGTACGAGAGTGCGCGGCTGGATGGTGCCAGCGGCTGGAAAGCGTTTCGGTACCTTACGTTGCCGCTCTTGACGCCGACGCTCTTGTTTCTGATTGTGATCAACACGATTCAAAGTTTCCAGGCGTTTACGCAATTCAACGTTTTGATCGGTAATGAAGGACCGGATGGCTCGACGAACGTTTTTGTGTATTCGATCTTCACAGCCTTTTGGAAGGACAACCGGTACGGCTTCGCATCGGCAATGTCGGTGGTGTTGTTCCTGATCCTGCTGCTGTTGACCTTTGTTCAATACCGCGTGCTTGATCGCCGGGTGCATTACCAATGAGCACGAGCAATGCACCAACGCTCCATGAGCTAGACGCACCCCAGCCGGGAGTAGGTGCAGTGCTACGCAACGGCCTGCTGTATGTGGTGCTCGGCTTCGTTGCGCTGCTGGTGGTGCTGCCGCTGTTATTCGCATTATCGCTTGCGTTGCAGGGGCCGACCTTATCGCCAAGCCTCTTGCCCGATTTTGGCAAACTCGACTGGAGTTCGTTTGGGCAGGTCTTTCGGGAGGAGCCAAATCTGTCGCGTTGGATCGTGAATTCCTTTGTCGTATCGGTGGTGGTCACGCTGGGTCAACTGGTGACGTCCGCACTGGCGGCATATGCACTGGCGCTGATGAAGTTTCGGGGCAAGATTGTTTTCTTCTTTTTCTTCCTGGGCACGCTGATGATCCCGTGGGAGTCCACGATTATCCCAAATTATCTGACGATCACGCGCTTGGGCTGGAAAGATAGCTATCAGGGCTTGATCGTGCCATTCCTGGCAGGGGGCTTTGGTATCTTCTTGCTCCGGCAATATTTTCTGACGCTGCCATATGATCTTTATGAAGCGGCGGTGCTGGATGGATGTGGACATGGTCGTTTTTTGTGGTCGATACTCCTGCCGTTATCGCGACCGGCGCTAGGGACGCTGGCCGTGTATACCTTTCTCAATAGCTGGAACCAGTATTATTGGCCGTTGCTCGTTGTTGATAGCCCAGAGTGGCGAACTACCCAGATCGGTATTACTGCGTTCAGGTCGTCCGAGATCACGGTGTATAACCTCCAGATGGCCGCCACGATCATTGTTATGCTGCCGACCCTGATCCTGCTGGTGCTGGGGCAGCGCCAATTGGTGCGTGGGTTAACGGCGGGGGCGTTGAAGGGCTAAAGCCACAGTAGGTCTTCGCGAACAGGTTTCTTTGTATTAAGAGGAGAGTGAAGCTTGAAGCAGCTTAACATGTCAAGGCAGATCAGTGTGTTCCTGCTCTTCAGTCTGCTGACCATCATGCTGGGAGCATGTGGTAGCAGCGTTGCGACGAATTCAACGGGTCCCACGGTAGCGGCTAACCCATCAGCGGCAGACAACGCGCCAACGACGAGCACAGGGGCGATGAGTGCAGCGGCGACAAGCGCGGCGGCGACAAGCGCGGCGGTGACGAGCGCGCCAGCGACAAGTATGGCGGCGACGAGCGCGCCGGCAACGAGCGTAGCGGCGGCAAGCGCCGGTCCGACCAGCAAACCCGCCCCCACTCTGACCCCAGTACCGCTGATTGCGCAGCCGGCAGGGTCAACCAAGATCACATTCTGGTATGGTCTGACCGGCGCGAACGGTAACATCATTCGCACACTGGTCAACAAATACAACAGCTCGCAGAGCAAGTATTATGTTGAAGCGATCCAACAGCCCGACTACGACGCCACCATCACCAAATTCAATACGAGCTTGGCCGGTGGTGACCTGCCGAATGTGGTACAGGTCTATGACATCGGTACCCAGCGGATGATCGACACCAAACGCATACTGCCGGTTCAAAACTTTATTGATCAGGAAAAGCTGACACTGGTCAATGATCTGGAGCCGGCCGTAGCACGTTATTACACGATCGGCGGTAAGTTGTACTCGATGCCGTTCAACAGCTCGGCTCCGGTGATGTATTACGACCGGAATGCCTTTAAGGAGGTTGGACTCGACCCCGAGAAGAAGATTTGGACGTATGACGAACTGCTTGACGCAGCCAAGAAACTCACGAAGAAGGATGCGAGTGGGAAGATTATCCGGAGCGGCATCGACTTTACATTGTATAGCTGGATTTTTGAGCAGGAACTGGCCACCCAGAGTGCGCTCTTCGCGGACCCCACTAACGGTCGTGAAAGTCGTGCTACCAAGGTTGTTTTCAACAATGACGCCGGGGCCAAATGGCTGGCCTTCCTCAAGCAGACGGTGGATCAAGGCATCGGGCGCAATATTGGGCGCGATAGTGGCACGACCAATGGGGCCGTGCGGGACGCGAATTTTGTTAAGGGTGATGCGGCGATTACCTTTAACAGCATCGCAGCGCTCCGCGGCTATATCAATGGTGCCAAAACGAGTGGCAAGGTTGACGTGGGCGTTGCCTACTTGCCGCGACCGGCAGGTGCCAAAGGCGGGGTCATTATCGGCGGCGCGTCACTCTGGATTACCGATCAGGGAACCGCAGCGCAGCAAGCCGGTGCTTGGGATTTTGTTAAATGGACATCGAGTGCCGAGGTGCAGGCCAGCTGGTCCTCGAATACCGGCTACTACCCGATCCGGAAGGCCGCCTATGATGTACAGGTGATGAAAGACACGCTGGCGAAATATCCGCAGTTCGGCGTAGCGGTGGAACAGTTGCGGGCGACGGAAGCGACCTTTCCCACGCAGGGCGCAGTATTTGGCACGTTCTTACAAACCCGTCTGGCGATCGAGGCGGCCATGGAGCAGTTCATGACCGGCAAGGTTGCTGATGCCAAGGCAGCACTGAATGATGCCGCTAGTAAGTCGAATGATGCCCTGGATGAATATAACTCGACCCAGAAGTAAGCGTGACTATCAGTGGCGGTAGCTCTGATTAACTGCTGGAACCGCGGACTGGCGGCGTTGTGACTGAAGCTACGCCGCCACCTAGTATTTGGAGTACATATCATTCGAGGTGTTTTACTTCGATGTTACCCCATTTGTCACGAAGATACTCTGCGACGAGCCTGCGATGGCAGTGATGCGGCTTATCTTCGCTGCATAGCAAGCATCCCCTATCGAACAAATTTTTGGGCACGGTCTCTTCTACTCGTCGTTTTGCGATCAAGTCCAAGAAATGTCGCTCGTACACCGCCCAATCGCCCTTTTGCTTTTTGTATGCATCTAATATGTTCGCTGTTGGCGCGAGTTCGGGCACATATACATAATTGATTCCACAGATCGTTTTGAGAAAATATGCCAAATCTTCCTTTTTGGCAAAGCCTGCTAGCTGAGACGTGTTGTTGAGACGGACATCGATAAGGTGCTTAACGCTGGCACAACGTAGCTCGGTGAAGAACTTCTCTGCGGACTTTTTTGTGAAGCCGATGGTAAAGATCTGAGTTACGCTCATTATGCCTCCACTTCTTCCCAAGCAGAGCCTAGGTTGATGTTTATGTGAATCAGTTTGCCTTCTACGTATCCTCTTTGACGTCGAAAAGAACTTGTTCATAAAGTCTTTGCGAAATACGAAAATTGTGCTGGACCAATGCATCAAGGCTTGGTCGCACTGCGGGCAAAAAGTTTCGTCGTTTGGCGGCGACTAAGATGCCAATCGTCCCAATGACTGGAAGATGCAACGCTTGAGCTAACCTGCGTGCTGGACGATCATCGAGAATAACCAGACGTGCTTGTAGTTCAAGAGCGAGACTTATTGCCTCGCTCTCACCCACTCCTAACGACGTACTCAAAATATGGGGGTTAAGGGCTTGCAGTAAGCCCTGTTGCTCAACCCAAGCTGGTAAGGTTACTCTGTTGGCGCAACTTCGCGAACGACCCCAGGTGGTACCAGGATACTCGCGAAGAGCTGCTGCATCAGGTGCAATTGCTCAATTTGCTCCAACGCGATCAGAGGGCTGGAGTTTGAAACGGTAGGAGACAACGTCATAGTGCCTCAGCTTGAATCCGCTCGGCCTCCCATTCGTCTTCAGTTAAATCAAAGAAGGCAAGGCCTAAGCGCGACGCATGCCGAATAAATTCAAAGCGTGACATACCAAGTAATTGAGCGGCCTTCCCACTGGAAATGGTCGCACGCCGATATAATTCTAAAACGATTAATTCATGTGCCGTGCGTTGAATGGGCTGGTTGGCACTGTGTAACAGAGCTACCAACTCGTCTTCCAACTGCAAAGTAACTGCGCTCATGGTGGTCGTCCTCCTACGTTGATTGTAACGCAGATGTATCAACCGGTTAAGCACGGAGCAGATCTTCACAGTGCCAGTCGCGAAACGCGGCGACTAAGCATTGCATTTTCGGCCACCAATAGTCTTTGGCTGAGCCGTCAGCGCCATCCTGCACAGGCATGAGCAGCCAGAAGATCAGGCCGGTTTGGTAGTCGGTGATCAGGTCGTTCCACGCGTAGTTCTGTACACCATGCTGCTGCAGGACGGAGTGGTAGCGACGTAGGATGGTTTCTTCACGCCGGTTAGCATGCCGCTGCTCCGGGGTCCAAAAGGTGGCGCAGAGGTTGACCAGATCGTAGCCGCCGAGATCGACGGTCGGTGATTGCCAATCCAGCAAGTAGGTTCCACCGTCTTCGCCTGGCTTAGGACACAGAAAGTTCGCAAAGTAGGCATCGCCGTGTATGAGTGTCAGGTTGGTTTGGGTACGAAAGCGCGGCTCTAGATACTGTTCCCAGTGACGTGGTAGATCGACGAAAAGGTGTTCATACAGCGCGCGGAGATTGTCGGGAAACCAGGCTTGCTCGGCGGCGATCAGTTGGTCCCAGGAGTTGCAGAGCCGCGCAAGGTAAAGTTCAAAGCGTTCCCGATTGCGGGACCAGTAGCCGATATCGAAGCGATCCGTCCCAAGCAGGGCGTGATCCCACCAGTAGGCGTGGATCTGAGCGAGTGTGTCGGTGACGGCTTCGATATAGTGATCGGGCGGTACGCCCTCAACAAAGCTGATCTGTTGGTCACGCGTGACCGGCGGTTGGTGTGTTGCTGAAAGATCCTGCAGCAGCAGGTAGGAATTTTGACTCTGAGGGTCATAGGCTGCCGAGTAGCAGGGTACGATGCCAGCGGGATACTCGGGTAGAGAGGCGACAAGGTTGTAGAACTTCGCTTCTTCCGCTCCTGCCTCTCTACCCCACGCTGCTTGTATATTCTGCTTCAAGATTAAGTGTGCCGGGAGGTCGCGGGGTGTATCAGCCGAATAATGGAGGATCAAACGGCTTGTGTGCGAGTTAAAGGCACCGGTCATTTGCTGCTCAACGGCTTGTACTTCGCCTTGCCGTAGAACGCCCGACCGGTGGAGGACGGCAGTCAGCCATTGTGGCGTGATAGGATCGGGAACAGCAATATAGGTGCTCATTGAATACATTCTGTCTCCACGCGTGTTACAATAGCCATGTTGATGGCTATGAGGTGGGTATGCCTAAGCAATATTCAATTGCTGATGCTCGGGATAACTTAGCACGTATCGTGCATGACGTAGAACATAATGCCCCCGTTGAGCTAACACGGCGTGGAGAAACGGTTGCCGTCTTGCTGTCACGTAACGAATATGCGCGCCTAACAGCAGGGCCTGTCTATTTCTGGGATGCTTTTCAGGCGTTTGCGCGGGAGACCAACCTCGCTGCGCTCAACATTGGCGACGAAGATTTTGCGAATCTTCGCGACGTAACGCCGGGCCGCGATATGCAATGGTAACACCCCATTATCTGCTTGACACCAACATTCTTTCAGAACCGCTGCGCCCTCATCCTAATCCATACATTATCGCGAGATTGAGCGAATTTCAAGCATCTATCGCAACTGCTAGCCCCGTTTGGCACGAGCTTCTTTTTGGATATTACCGACTACCTGCAGGAAAAAAGCAACAGGCTATTGGGCAATACTTAAACACAATCATAAAGCCAATTCTGCCAATTTTGCCTTATACTCCAGCGGCCGCTCAATGGCATGCGATGGAACGAGCACGCCTGATGAGTGTCGGGTTGACTCCTACCTTTGTAGATGGGCAAATCGCCGCAATTGCCTATGTCAACAATTTGGTAGTGGTTACCATTAACACGAGTGACTTCATGGACTTTGGCGGATTACACGTTGAAAATTGGGCTGATGAGCCTACGGCTTCCTAACTTCCCCTTGCTTTAGCGCCTTGCACGCCCCCTGTGCTATCGCCTATAATCCCCACATCTGTTCGATAGAACTCACACCGGCTCGGGCGACTTAACTGCTCGACACGAGGAGCCCTGCGTGACGACGACTGCTCAATTCCAACTTCAGGCCTTGCTGCGTGAGCTGTTTCAGTTCGATGATGCCGATCTCGATTTCGGCATTTATCGTATCATGAACCAGAAGCGCGCAGTTGTGGATCAATTTCTGCGCGACCTGCCAGCCCGTATTAGTGGCATCATGCAAACCTTTGCCGACAAGGAGCAGGTGTCGATTGAGCGCGATCTCGAAACGAAGCACAACGATATTGTCGATATGATCGGTCCGGCTGCCTTCGATGGTGAGAGCATCGCACCGCAATACGAACAAGCCAAATTTGCGTTGGAGTATAGCGCGCTACGCGAACGGCTGGAGATGGTGAAGCAGGTCGCGTTAAGCGAGGAGCAAGTTTATAATGACCTGCTCACCTTCCTCCAGCGCTACTATGACAACGGAGACTTCATCGCCCAACGACGCTTCGGGACCGACAACACCTATGCGCTGCCATATAACGGTGAAGAAGTGCTTTTGTACTACGCTAACCGTGACCAATACTATGTGAAAACTGGTGAACGTTTCAGCGCTTATCAGTTCAAGGTAACAGCTGCCGGTGAAGAGTATGCAGTACGCTTTCAGCTGGATAACGCTGTCGTCGCCCAAAACAACAACAAAACCGACCGGCGCTACTGGGTGTTGCGCGCCGATGATCCAGTCATCTATGACAAGGTTGCCCATCTGCTGACGGTTACGTTCGTCTACCGTCCGCTTGCTGCCAGTGAGAATGGCGAAACCAACGCATTGAAACAACAGGAGCGGTTGCTCGAAGATGCTATGCGTCGCGTCCTCGACTCCGGCATTCCGGACCCGCTAGCTGCCGCACTCGAACGGACGCCACAGGACAAGCAGCACCCGTTGTTGTTGATCCATTTGCGCCGCTACACACGCCGACGTACTGCGGACTTTTTCGTTCATAAAGACCTTGGACGTTTCCTGCGTACCGAGCTTGATACCTACGTCAAGTACGATCTCGTTAAGCTGGATGACATTATCGCTGCCGGTCCTGCCGCTCTGGAGCGCAACTTTAATCGCTATCGCGCCGTGGTGGAAGTGGGTCGCACTATCGTTGATTTCCTAGCGCAGATCGAAAATATGCAGCGGCGGTTGTTTGAAAAGCCGAAGTTTGTCGTTAGTACCGATTATCTCATCACGCTTGATCAGGTACCCTCCGACCTTTACCCAGCCATTGCCAGGAATTCCGAGCAAATCCAGGAGTGGCAACAGCTCTATCGTCTGCCAGACCTCGATCTGTCTACCATGACGCCCGAATGGCTCACGGCACATCCGTCGCTGATGCTCGACACGCGCTTCTTCGACCGACGCAGTGTTGATCGTATCTTGGGTGCGATTCCTGACATTGACGCCGCGACCACCGGCTTCCTGTATGCGAGCGATAATCTCCAGGCCCTCCGTCTCATGCGTGAAACCTATCGCGGTACGATCAAGTGTATCTATATTGATCCGCCCTATAACACTGGGGAAGGTGACTTTCTGTACAAAGATCAGTACCAACACTCGAGTTGGCTAGCCATGATGTATGACCGCTTGATACTTGCTTGGGAACTGCTGTCAGACGCTGGTGTAATCTTCATTAGCATAGATGACCATGAGGTAGCTCAGTTGCGGATGCTCGTGGATCAAATATTTGAAGTTAATAACTTACTGGCAGAATTAGTTTGGGAAAAGACCAGAAAAAACGATGCTAAATTCTTTTCTGTTGGTCACGAGTATATGCTTGTTTATGGCAAATCAGTAGAAACGCTGAGAAATAGCGGTGTTGTTTGGCGTGAGGCTAAACCCGGTGCAAAAGAGGTGATGGACAAGTACCGTGCTTTGTACGACGAATATCGGACAGATGACCAAGCAGTCGAACGAGCATTACGCCAGTGGTACAAAGATTTGCCAGCAAGCGAAGCTGCCAAAAAGCTGAGCCGGTATAGACATATTGACAAATATAGTCCCAAACATGGACCGTGGAGAGACAGGGATATATCGTGGCCGGGTGGTGATGGGCCGCGCTATGATGTGATTCATCCCAAAACTAAAAAGCCATGCAAAGTTCCAGAAAGAGGATGGGGCTTTGCAACGACTGAAAGTATGCAGGAACAAATTCGTCTTGAGCTTGTTGTGTTCCGAGAAAATGACACCGAACCGCCCTTCCGAAAAGCTCATCTCATTCCTGTATCTGAAGAACTCAATGATAGTCCTACAGTGCTTGAGATGGAAAGCGAAGACGAAGTTGAAACTGATGAGGTTGCCGGTCTACAGGTGATGCCGAGCGTTATCTATAAGCAGTCGCAAGTGGCGGTCAAATATTTGCGTTCCATAATGGGCAAGAAGGTATTTAACAATCCTAAAGATCATGAGGTCATTGCCAGGCTTATTGGTTACTGCACATCCTCGAATGACTTTGTACTAGACTTCTTCGCCGGTAGTGGTACGACCGGTCATGCCGTTGTGCAGCTCAATCGTCAAGATGGTGGCAATCGCAAATTCATCCTCGTGGAGATGGGCGAGTATTTTGATACGATTCTTAAGTCGCGCGTCATCAAGGCTGCCTATAGTGACAACTGGAAGGATGGCATCCCTGGCACACCTGCAGGCGACCGCCACCTGATCCGCTATCAACGGCTTGAACAATACGAGGATGCACTTAATAACATCACCTTCGATCAGGAATGGTCCCAGGCTGCACTCGACACCTTCACGGGTGCGGCCCGCGACGACTATATCTTGCACTATATGCTCGATGACGAGAGTCGTGATAGTGCCACGTTGCTTGACATTCAGCAGCTTGCCCATCCCTTCGACTATCGCCTGGAAATCAGCAATGGTGCCGGAAGTAGCCCGACACTCACACCGGTCGATCTGCCCGCTACCTTTGCTCATTTGATCGGCCTACGACTGCAAACTGCACAGGTGTATGACGATGGTGGGCGGCGCTACCTGGTGCAACGAGGTATGACGGCGGATGGTCCGGTGATGATCATCTGGCGCGATACGGGCGACCTCGATCTTGAGCAAGACGAACGGTTCATCACGACCACGATTCGCCCGGCGGGTGGCATGATCTATATCAACGGCGATAGCTACATTCCCGGCGCGCAGTCGCTCGATATCGTCTTTAAAGCGCGGATGGGGAGCTAGCTGCCGATGGCTCCCAAGAATCGTCTGGAAGATCGACTGATCCTGAGCGACTTTGTTTATGAGTGCTTCGGTCTGTCGTTCAAAACGATACAGAGCCTGTTGCGTGACTGTGATGGTAGCTTGAGCGACAGCGGCTTGAGTGGCTATGCCGAAACCCTACGCCATCAAAAAGGCTGGCAGCTGCCGGCCTCTGCTCTTGATGCGTATGATGCGCATATTCTGACAGCCCTAGGCAACATTAATGCCCGGCGCGCCATTCCGCTCGACCTCAAATACTACCAATACATGGCGCTGCTGAACACCGAGTTCCTGCTACACCAGCTCAGTGCTGACCCGGCGCGCTTGCTCGAAGAGCTTAACCGCTATGTTCAAAAGCGCAACCGCAGCCTCAAGGCCGGTACGCCCTATCCCCTGTTTGAAGCAGATGATCTCAATAAGCTGGCGATCTGGATGGCGACGGGTAGTGGCAAAACGCTGCTCATGCACTTGAACTACTACCAATACCTGCATTATTGGGCCAATGAGCCGCCCCAAAATATTTTGTTGATCACGCCTAATGAAGGACTTTCGGCTCAGCATGAAGCTGAGCTGATCCAAAGTGGGATTCCGGTGGAGCGCTGGCGCGGACCAAGCGCCGCCGTTAACCCGATGCGCGACCCCGGCACGATATTGATCATCGAGATCACCAAGCTCAACGCCACTAAGCGCGGTAGTGCCGGGGTAAGTGCCAGCAGCGCCAGTTTCCGCAAACCTAATCTGCTGTTCGTGGATGAAGGCCACAAAGGTAGTGCCGGGGAGGCCTGGAAGAATGTACGGGGCTTGCTGGGTGCGGGCGGCTTTACCTTTGAATATAGCGCCACCTTCGGGCAGGCGGTGAATGCGGCCAGTTCCAGTAAAGATGGCTTGCTCGACGAGTACAGCAAAGCCATCGCCTTTGATTATTCCTACAAATATTTCTATGGCGATGGCTATGGCAAAGACTATGCCATTCTGAACTTGCCCGCCGGATTTGACGCGCGCTTGAGCGAACGCCTCTTGCTCGCTAACCTCCTCACCTTCTACCAGCAGCGGCGGGCTTATGATGCCAATCGCACGGGTTTGGAGCCGTATGGGATCGAGCCACCGCTGTGGGTGTTCGTCGGCAGCAACGTTAACGCCGTGGCCAAAAGCAGCAGTGGTATGCCACGCTCGGATGTGTTAGATGTGGTGCGCTTTCTGCAGCACTTCGTGAGTGATGCGGCCTGGTCAATTGCTGGAATTGGGGAGATTCTGGCGGGCAAATCTGGCCTACAGACGGACGGTTATGATCTGTTTGCCGGTCGCTTTCGCGACTTGGGTACTGCGACCCATAGTGCGACGATCTATGCCACGATCCTGCGTACGTTGTTTCACAGCGGGGCGAGCGGGGGCTTGCATCTGGTCGATATTTCCCAGGCTGATGGCGAGATCGCGCTGCGGGTGGGGACCAGCACAATCCCGTTTGGTGTGATCAACATCGGCGACACAGCAACTTTTCTTAAACTGGCCGCTGAGCCGGCGTACGGCTTAACCATCGTCACCGACCGTTTTGGCAGTTCGCTCTTCGGGGCGATCAACCGCGCTGACTCAACGGTGAATATGCTGATCGGCTCGAAAAAGTTTACGGAAGGTTGGAATAGCTGGCGTGTGAGTAGCATGAGTTTGCTTAATGTGGGCAAGAACGAGGGATCGCAAATTATCCAGCTCTTTGGACGCGGTGTGCGCCTGCGTGGCTATGGCCGTAGTCTGCAACGGAGCAGCCGGGCAAGCGTGCCGGCAGCGCCCGCACTGCAAGCACCCCTACGCCAGCTCGAAACCTTAAGCATTTTCGGCATCAAAGCCGACTATATGGAATCGTTCAAAAAATACCTGGAAGATGAAGGCCTTGATGTCGAGCCGACGCGTGAAATTACGCTCCCGGTGCACAAAACGCATGAGGCCATCTATGATAGATTGCCGGTTCCTACGCTGCGTGGTGATCTCAATTTTGTGCAAATGGTGCGCTTTAGCCTCGCTCCTGACCGGCAGCTCGCACGCATCAAGCTGAATTTGGGGCAAGAGGTAGAACTGTTGACAAGCGTGCAGCAGGAGCAGTATGGCGTCGCCGTCGCGGATGACGACCTTGTCTTGGATGCATCATACCTGCGGCTGCTTGATTGGAGTGCACTCCTTCTCGCATTGGTTGCCCACAAGCAAAGCCGGGGCTACACCAATATGAAGATTGCTCTGGGTGGCGTCCGCGCGATTCTCGCCGACAACAATCTTTATACAATCAAAGGTGGGCCGGCGTTACTCGCCGTGAAAACGCGTGCCGATCTACAACGCTTGCAAACTATCGCTCACATGGTGATCGAAAAATACGCTGACCAATACTGGAAACAGCGCAAACTGCAGTGGGAAGCTGAGCATCTCGAATATCGTAGCGTGGCGGCACTGCCCGATCTCATTCCCGACCCGTATGTTGTGCACATCTTGGCGAAGAACGAGGCGTTCATCCAGGAGCTTGAGGCGTTACGCGACAGCGGCGAACTATATACCCACCAGCCGGATGACCTGCCCACGGTCTTCTTTGAGCGCCACCTGTACCAGCCTTTGCTGACAGCCAACGGTCCGACGGTCAAAATTACACCGGTTGGCCTTAATAGCAGCGAGCAAACGTTTGTGGAGCACCTGCGTGACTTCGTGATTGCCCATCCGCGGCTGACCAGTGATGATCGCGAGTTATACCTGCTCCGTAACCTGTCGCGTGGCAAGGGCATCGGCTTTTTCGAGACCGCGGGCTTTTATCCGGATTTTATCCTGTGGGTGTTGGAGCCCGAGCGGATCCGCATTGTGTTTATCGATCCTAAAGGCATCCGCAACCTTAGCCGTAGGTTTGGGGATGAAAAAATCGGGCTGCATATGAAGATCAAGGAGTACGAGCAGCGTTTGCAGCCAGACGATGGCAGGCGTATTCAGCTCGACTCGTTCATCGACTCCGAAACGCACCATGCCGACCTTGGTTGGATGACCGATGGTAGTGATGGTGTCCCTCGTCTCGCCATCATCGCTGATTTTCACCAGCAGCACGTTTTGTTTCAAGAAGAAGGCCTGCGGCGGCTGGCTGCTTTGTTTGCCGCGATTGGTGTCAAAACCTAAGTGAGCAGAATATTGTATGGAGTTGATATTATGCTGCTTCCGCGCCCTCTTCTCCTTCCTGTAGTTCCCCGGTCTCCTCCATATACTTCCAGCCGCTCATATCAGGCGGCACCGGGCCTAACTGTGTGATGATGGTCGCGATTTGCGTCCGGTGCTCTATTGAGTGGCTGACTGCTTGGACCATCAGGCTAGCAAGCGTATATTCGACATATAGTCGCTTCTCGTGCTCCCGGACGGTGGTGTCCTGCTGTGTGGAAAACGCTAACTGGAGCAGTTCATCGCCAGTCCAGCGTACCGTATCCTTCAACACCTCGAACCCTGGAAACTGCCCCTTCGAGAACGATGTCGTCGGCAACCTGCCATTGACGCGGTATACGTAGCTCACCTCGGCACCGATGATGTGCACCAATGTATCACGAATAGAACCAAAGCCGCCAATAGCCGTAGTGTCTAGTTGCGCAGCGCTTAACCCTTCGCAGTAGTCGAGCAGCTTCAAGTTGGCCCAGGTGTTGTGCGCGAACAACTTGTTCAGTACACTTGTACCGCCGCGTTTAGTATCTAGCATTATCACGCTCCGTCTTGTGTCTGATATGTACTTGGTTTGCAGTGCTTGGTGTGGCAGTGTACCATGATGCGGTGTGTGAGGGTTTATGGCAACTGCTGTTGCGCGGCGACAATTTAGTGTCGTGGATTATCACCGGATGGTCAAGGCAGGTATTCTCGGGGAGGATGATCGCGTTGAACTTATTGCCGGTGAGGTGTTGGAAATGAGTCCGATTGGAACTCGGCACGCTGCCTGTGTCGACCGGCTAAATGCATTTCTCACTCGTGAGGCAGGAGCTAACGCGATTGTACGTGTTCAAAGCCCGATCCTGCTGGATGACTACTCAGAGCCGCAACCTGATCTAGCCTTGCTCCGGGTACGGGATGATTATTATATGTATGCGCATCCCACGCCCGCCGATGTGCTATTGGTGGTCGAAGTCAGCGACTCATCAATGACCTATGACCATGAAGTTAAGCTGCCCTTGTATGCAGAAGCCACTATTGGCGAAGTATGGCTCGTGAACATCCCAACCGAACGAATCGAATGCTATACGCAGCCGGTCGATGGAAGCTACAAAGTAACCGACACTCTAGGACGTGGGCAAACATTAACCTCAACTGTCCTGCCGAACTTGGCTACCGCCATTGATAGCATTTTTGGTTAAGGTGAGTGTTTCCTTCCGTTAGCGTATCAGTGGAAAGGTTGCGGCGATCAACCAGGCCAGGATGGCTGCCGTGCCAAGAGCGGCGGGAAAGGGGTTGCCGGTGCGCTGTGTTAAGCGGCTGCCCATCACGCCGAAGAGTATAAAGATCATCAGGATGACTGGCAAGACCAGGAAAATGAAGCTCAAGTCGCGGTTGATCACGACGGCGAGGAGGAGTGAGCCAATAAAAAATGCTTTGCTGATCCAGAAGGCCCAGCGTGAGCTGCCATTGCGCAGATTGCCGGTCAACCAAGCGTCGCCAACCCAGTAGGGCACCAGCAGGACGAACAACACAAAGGCCCAAGGAATGCGACGGAAGGGTGGAAAAACGTTCAGCCACCAGTTCTGGGTGACCGTCCCCAGCACTAGGGTGACCAGCGCAACCATCAGCAGCATGCTCCCGAGCGTTTGACGCCAGGAGAGGCGGCGCAGTGCCGGAAGGGGCGAGGCACCCAAGGCCGTTGTGCCGACGAGGAGGAGCAGGCCATATAGACAGAAGTGTACAGCTAGGTAGGAGCTAACGGCCAGTGGTAGGACGTTGCCGACGGGTATGAACCGCAGGATCAAGGGTGTGAGCACGGCAGCCGCCAGGCTGACCAGCAGGACCGAGCGCCATGGCAGGTGTGCGCCGAGTGGCTCAAGTGGGTGGCGGCGAAAGAGGAAATAGCAGAGTGACCACCAGAACCAGAGCAGCCCA
>JACDGP010000002.1:46644-102049 GCA_013821605.1 Herpetosiphonaceae bacterium | reverse complement strand
CCCTTCCGGACCGCGCTCCAACTGCCCGTTGCCGGCTAGCCCTGATTTTGACTTCGGTGCCGGCGCAAACCTCTTCCAGGCAAACATCAACGGGCACCTACAGACCGTCCTCGGAGCCGGCCAGAAAAGCGGGATTTATTGGGCAATCGACCCTGACACGGGTGGTGTTCTCTGGTCTACCGCCGTTGGACCAAGCGGGAAGATCGGCGGTATCCAATGGGGGACGGCGACCGACGGGACAAGGATCTATGTTGCTATCGCAAACTCGCATCATGACGCCTATAAACTTGTGCCCGCGGGCCAAACGGTCACAGGTGGAGCATGGAGTGCGCTCGATCCCGCTACCGGCAAGCTTCTATGGCAAACAGCTGACCCGTACAATGCCGTGGACGTTGCTGCAGTAACGGTAGCGAACGGTGTCGTCTATGTGGCGGCCCTCGACAGCGTTGGGCATATGTACGCGTTGGACGCTGCCACGGGTGCCATCCGCTGGACCTTCGCTAGTGGTGGCTCGGTCGCGGCGGGTCCTGCCATTTCCCATGGTGTTGTCTATTGGGGTTCCGGCTATGACAGGTGGGGTAGTACAAGTAGCAATACCTTCTACGCCTTTTCAATCGGTGCCGGTTCGCTGGCAATGAGCCCCGCGAGCGGCTCCTTCCAGCAGGTCATCAGCCTCAATGGTACCCAATTTGGACCGAGCGAAACCGTGAGCATCCACAACGACGCCGTCTCCTCGCCAGTGCTCTCCACGGCGACGACCACTCCTGATGGCTCCTTCCAGGCGAGCGCGACGGTCCCGGAAGCGACATTTGGCGTGCATACGCTGTTTGCAGTCGGCCAGTCAAGCGGTATCTCGGCTGCTACCACCTACTCGGTCCAACCCGTTTTCGTCCTGGCACCGGGAACTGTGTCAAGTGGCAGCACCATGACCGGTTCCGGTTTTGGCTTCGGCTCTACGGAAGCCGTGAAGCTGTACTGGGATACCAGCGCTCGTCCGCTTGGCACCGGTCACACCAGTATTCAGGGCACCTTCAAAGATGCCGGCGCCGTTGTCTTTACAGTGCCGCGGGGAACGGGCAAGGGCACGCATAAAATCATTGCCATCGGCCAAACATCACGTGCTCAAACCATTGTACCGGTCGTCGTGCAGTAAGAGCATCGGGACCAAAGCCGCAAGGCTCAGGCCTTCGCCTGAAGCCGAGATGTGAGTAATCACCGGATAAGGATTGTCACGGTACAAAGGTTGCTCACGGCATGTATAATATTATATCCTCCACACGAGCAAGCAGGAGTATAACATTACAAGGAGCGATGCATTATGGCACTTAACCTTCAATCAATACTCGAAACCCTGACCGCACATTCGATCACAGAACATCCATTTCTCAGTCTGTACCTGAATTGGCACCCCGACGGCAATGGTCGGCGCCAGGAGACGATGCAGGCCTTGACCCAGGAACTCGACATGATTGCCGAGCGGGTCAAAGAGCGGGACCATGGGCTAGATAGCTTTAATGCCGACCGCGAGCGCATTATGACCTATGTGGACACGGAGGCACCGCCGGATGCCACCACCCTCGCGATCTTTGCCTGCAATGCTGACGACGTTTGGATGACCCTGCCACTGCAGGTGCCAGTTGAAAACCAGATCGTGGAAGATCGCTATCCACACGTCTTTAACCTCGCACGCATGATAGACGATTATGAAACCTATGCAGTCGTGCTGGCCGATGCGCAAGAGTCGCGCATTCTGGTTATCTCCTTGAATGCTGCCGAGCAGGTTGCCGAGACCGAAGCCGCCGAGGAGATCAAGCACTTCCAGTCGGGTGGTCCGGATCAAATGATCTTCCAGCGTCGGACCGATAATCTAATCAAGGCGCATACCAAGGATATCGGCCAAGAGCTAGCACGAATCATTAAGCGCTATGACGTACAACATGTGATTGTCGCCGGCAATGACTCGACTAAAGGGATCGTACTCGAAAACCTGCCGGATCAGATCAAGGAAAAGCTGGTTGACTATGTCAAGCTGGATATCCAGAGCAACCTCCAGTCGATCATGGAAGTGATCGACCCGATGATGCGCGACGTTGAACACAAACAAGAAGCTGATGACGTTGCCCAAATGGAAGGCGAAGTTGCGCGCAATGGTCTCGGCGTAGCCGGTGTCTCTGACACGGCCATGGCACTGAGCAAGGGCCAGGTCATGACCTTGATCATGCACCAGAATTTCAACGCCGTCGGTGGTGAGTGCCCCAATTGTGGAACGATCCGTGCCGGACTACGTGATAAATGCCCATATGACGGCGCCGAACTCCAGCAGGCTGACTTGCGCGAACTCTTTACAACACGGGCAGTGCAACAGGGCTCGGCGATCCAGGTTGTAGAAGCCAGCGAGTACCTTGACCAACACGAAGGCGTCGGAGCCCTCCTCCGCTATCGTGACGACGTAGCGACGAATCCGCCGGCCTAAACGACACAAGCGTGTCTTTAAGACAACAGCAACGGCCTGGCGATTGCCAGGCCGTTGCCATAGGTAAGGAACAGAATGTGTTTACCCGTTGTTTGTGGTGGCAGGCCAAGCTTGCAGCGTAACCTTGATCTGTTGTTCCTTGCCGTTGCGTAGGATCGTCAGCGTGAGCGTATCGCCCGACTTGTGCCCTGCGACGTAGCCGGCTAACTGCTTCATGTTGGTGATAGTGGTGCTATCTACTCGAGTGATAACATCGCCACCGGTTGGGATCTGCGCATTGCCACTAGGGTCCTGACCGTTTTGGCCCTGGGCACCCGGTAAGGAATTCTGTGCGCTCTGGTCGGGTGAGCCCTGCAGGCCGGCCTGAGCGGCCGGGCCGTTCGGCACCACCGCCGTCACCAGCACACCCGATTGCACACTCAGCCCCTGAGCCTTCGCAATCGTCGCGTCCAAGTCCATACCCTGAATGCCGAGCCAAGCACGTTGCAGTTGGGCACCGGTCTCAAGTTGCGGGATCAGGTTTTTGGCGGTGTTCGACGGAATGGCGAAACCGACACCCACCGACCCACGAATCGGGCTCTCGATCATCGTATTGATGCCAATGACCTCGCCCTGCGCATTCAATAGTGGTCCACCAGAATTACCAGGATTAATTGGCGCATCGGTCTGCAGCAAATTGCGCTGGATGGGCGAATTGCCCGACTGGTAGTCACGATGGACCGCGCTGATAATGCCTTGTGTGACCGTCTCATCCAGTCCAAAAGGCGTGCCGATCGCAATCGCCGTATCACCGACCTGCGTCTGATCCGAATTGCCCAATGTCGCCACCGGCGTGTTCGCGGGTAGTGCGACTTTGACGATCGCTAGGTCGTCGCCCGTGTCGGTCCCGGCTACTTGTCCCGTCACCATGGTGCCGGTACTGAAGATAACCTTGACGGTCTGGGAACCGTCAACGACATGCTCATTTGTCAAAATATAGCCGCGGGCGTCGACAACGATACCAGAGCCGCTACCGGATAGGACCCCACCGCGACCTGTTGTGGTGGTGGTATCAATACGCACGACCGCTGGACCGACTGCGCTATAAACCCGTCCGGCGACATTATCCGCTTGAGGGACCTGCTTGGTTTGGCCGGCGGCCTGCAGCGCAAGCGCTGGGGTAGTCATAACCGTCTGCGTAGCGCGCGGTGCGAGCAAATGGCTGGTAGCAACTGTACCAATTGCACCACCACCGATCGCGCTGCCGACCATCGCAGCCACCAGCAATCCCGACATGCCACGGCGCTGACGGCGCTGGGCGACCGCAGGAGTCACCGCCGGAGCCGAAACCGCCGGTTGATTATGTACCTGATCCACCTCTGGAGCAGGGCTCACTGTTGGAGTGTTATGCGTCTCGGACCAGTTGGCCCCTTGATCATCCTGTAACATCTGTCGTCTCCTCGTGTTCTTGTTTGTATGTTGATAGGATAAATCTGCAAGCTGAGGAAACGGTAAGGGAACGCTAAGAGCAGGCTGATGGTACGATAAGCAGCTTCTAAGTCTGTGCTTGGGGTAGGGTAAGGGTGAATAAACTGCCCTGCCCAACCTGGCTTTCAACCACCAGCGTCCCCTGCATAGCCGTCACCAGGGTTTGGGCAATGGCCAGGCCAAGACCCATACCCGTCCCTGTGCGTGACGCATCACCGCGATAAAAGCGCTCAAAGATATGGGGCAGCTTAGCGGGATCGATGCCCGGGCCGGTATCACGCACACTGATCGCAACGTGGGAGGCCGTCGCCGTAGCTGCAATGGTCACAGTACCTTGCGGGGCCGTAAATTTGAGCGCGTTATCAACCAGAATGAGCACGACTTGTTTGAGCGAGTCAGGATCGGCAACGGCGAGCACATAGGGCAGATCGCCAAGCATCACAGTGTGTTCGGGAGCTACAATGCGAGCATGCCGCGCGATTTCTGCCAGCAATGGCTGCACTGGGACAGCATCCAAGTGTAACGGCTGACCGGCATCGGCACGCGCCAGAACGAGTAGATCATGCACCAGACGACTCATGCGCTCGGCCTCATCGGCACTGTCATGTAATACGGCGACGCGATCAGCTTCACTGATCGGCGGCTCATGTTGCAGCAAAGCCAGGTTGCCACGTATCGTCGTGAGGGGCGTGCGAAGTTCATGCGAGCCATCTGCAACAAAGCGGCGCTGAGCGTACAGCGCCTGAGCAACCTGATCATAGGCGGCTTGCAGGGCAGCCAGCATCCGATTCAGCGTTAGTGCCAACTGGCCAACTTCATCCTGAGGTCCCTGGTACTCAACGCGCTGGGTAAAATCGCGTTCGCGGCCAATGGTATCGGCGGTCTGGGTGAGGCGCTTCATCGGCTGTAACGCAATGCCTGCGAGCAGCCAGCCGCTACCAAAGGCAACCAGCGTCACGATGCCACTACCGATCAGCAGCAAACTGCCAAGTGTGGCAAGCGAACGCTGCTGGTCTACACGCGAGCGGGCAACCTGGATAATGCCCGGAATGCGTCCCCGGTATAATACCGGCGTACTATAAACCAGCAAATTGCTGCCATCTACGGCAACGGTTTCAAAGACTGGTTGTCCCTGTTGGACGGCCTGCAGGCCGGCTGGGCTAAGTGGTAGAACGGCATTCCGTAGATTAGTCGTACGAGCCAGCACACTCCCTTGACTATCGCGCGCCTGCACAAAGGTGTCGACGCCGGCGAAAGGGAGATCGGGCGGCTCAAGGTCATTGCTTGAGCGTATTCCACGTACACGCTGCGCTTCAGCAACGAGTGTGCTTTGCAGCGAATGTTGCGTGACTTGTGCTACGCTCAGGTAAATGACCGCACTCAAGCCGACGAGCGTCAGCGCCAAGATCGTGCTATACAGCAAAGTCAGGCGTAGGCGTAACGACATATTAGGCTTCGCGAATGACATAGCCGACACCACGGACAGTCTGGATCAGTCGTGGCTCACCACCTGCTTCAGTTTTAGATCGCAGG
The DNA here is from genome assembly GCA_013821605.1 of Herpetosiphonaceae bacterium. Taxonomy (GTDB): domain Bacteria; phylum Chloroflexota; class Chloroflexia; order Chloroflexales; family Kallotenuaceae; genus JACDGP01. Next base: position 96,576 of record JACDGP010000002.1, on the reverse strand, counting down.
TAGCCGATGTAGACTTCCAACACATTGCCATCACCGCCGAAGTCGTAGCCCCAAACTGCCTGTAGAATCCGCTCACGGGTCAGGACTTGGCGGGGATAGCGCAGTAAATAGGCGAGCAGATCAAACTCCTTCGCACTCAGCGTGAACGAACGCTCCGCGCGCCGCGTCTCGCGGGTTGAGGGATAAAGATACAAGTCGGCGTAGTTGAGTGGCTTTTCGGTTTGCGCACTGTCACTACGGCGCAGGAGCGCACGAACCCGTGCCAACAGCTCCGCCGGGGCGAAAGGCTTGACCAGATAATCATCCGCCCCACTATCAAGCCCCTCCACACGATCCTGGATCGTGTCACGCGCGGTCAGCATTAAGATTGGCGTTGTACCACCGGAACGCAAGCGCTGCGCCACTGTGATACCGTCCAGGCCCGGCATCAGCCAGTCCAGAATGATGGCATCGGGCCGTTGCAGTTGAGCCTGCGATAGTGCTTCTTGGCCATCGGCGGCCGTGACGACGTGGTAACCCTCATACAGCAGGGTGCGTCGCAACATATCAACGATTTTTCGGTCGTCGTCGGCGACCAGAATAGTTGGCATACGTGAGTCCTCTTTCCCCTAATAATACGATCAGTTGAAGCACGTGTATGTAAGGGCAGGCTAATGGCCCGATAAGAAAACACTAAGTGTGGTGGCATGCCGGTTGCAGATTACGGTCCGCACGTAGACTGGAACTGGCGGGCAGAGCAGCCGCTGGCAAGCTATGAGAAGGAGTAGTTGGAGATGGCTATCAACACGTTGGACGAAAAGTTTTCGCATGAGGTCGGCGATATTTATGACGCCGAGCATCGCTTCCTGGAAGGGCAGCAAAAGATGCTGCAGAACGCAAGCAACCCGTTATTACAAACCATGATCCAAGAGCACATCACGCAAACTCAGCAGCACATTCAGAACTTGGACCAGGTTTTCAGCCTGCTGGGACAGAAGCCCAAGCGCGTCGCCTGTGACGCCGCGCAAGGACTCGTCAGCGAGGGCGAAAAAGGTATGAAGGAGTCGTCCGCCAACCCGCAGATCCGCGATACGCTGATTGCCGGCACCGCCGATAAAGTCGAGCATTACGAGATTGCCTCATACCGTGGTCTGATCACAGGTGCCGAACTCATGGGCCAAAGCGAGATCGTCACGCTGCTGCGGCGCAATTTGCAACAAGAAGAACAGACCTCACAGAAGATCGAGCAAACCATGCCACAGCTTTTACAGGCTGCTATGAGTGTGCAGCAAGCAGGGCACTAAACAAACAAATCAATCCATATCCCTCGACAAGCTCCTGTTGGCGACCAAGGCTCCAAGCCCCACCTGCCGCCACAGGAGCTGTCCATAGCTAGCCACTGCTGCCTCACCCCTCAGTCCTCGTCGTATGGGGCCACATGGCCTCAAGCTCGCGTACGCGCTGGCGGAAGCGCCGCCAGGTGAGCAGCGCGGTGATCGGTGACGTCACCAGGAAACCGCCCCAGACCACCGGCAGGCCGCCTCCGATGAAGCGCAGGACTAGCCACACCAGTAGTACCGCCGTCCACGTGCCCGCCGCACTCATCACGAGCGGAAAGCGTGTATCACCGGTACCGCGCAAGGCCCCTGACTGAACTAGCCCCACCGCCCATAAGGGCTGTGTCAGCGCCACTACGCGCAATCCGCTGGCCCCGATGCCGATGACGTTCGGCTCCGTCGTGAACAGGTGCATGATCGGCGTCGCGAAGACGAAAATCAGCACGCCGATGGTGCTCATCCAGAGCACTGCCCAGGTGGTGGCGACCCGCGCTACGCCTGCCGCGTCGCGGGGACGGCGTGCACCTACACTCTGACCGACCAGCGCTGTGGCCGCGATGCTAAAGCCGACGCCCGGCAGGAAGGAGAAGGAAAGCGCCGAGAGCGAGATGCGCTGTGCTGCGAGCGTGTCCGTGCCGAGGTGCGCCACCAGGATCGTCAGGAACAAGAAGGCTGTTGACATCATGATCTGCTCAACAGCAGCTGGGATACCCAGCTTCAGCACCCGGTACGCGACCAACCACTCCGGTCGCCAGCCGCCGCTCCCCGCGATGCCGACGCCGTTCCGCCCCTGCCAGAGCGCGCGGCTCAAGAGCAGCAGCGCCATCGCACGTGCGATAAAGGTCGCCCAGGCACTCCCAACCGCGCCGAGCGCCGGCAGACCGAAGTGGCCGTAGATCAGGCCGTAGGCCAGCCCGATGTTCACGATGTTGGCGATGGCCGTGACAATCATCGGCGTACGCGAGTCGCCCGCCCCGCGCAGTGCCCCACCCCCAATTACCAAAGCGACCAGTACGACGACGGTGCCCATCGTCACCTGCAGATAGGCCGTGCCGATGTGGGCGACCTCCGGTGCCATACCGAAGATGCCGATGATCGGACCCGCAAGCAGCAAGCCGGCGAACGCGAGCGGCACAGAAAGGAGCACACTCCAGAGCAACGACTGGCGTGCAAGGCGGCTGGCCAGTGCCAAGTCCCGTGCACCCACGGCCTGAGCCACGAGGATCGAACTGCCGACTGAGAGTGCCGATAACGCGGCCAGCAGAAAGAACATGATCTGCAGCCCACTGCCGACCCCGGCGAGCGCCGCAGTACCGAGGCCTGCGACGAGCAGCGTATCCACGATACCCAGTAGGGTCTCAAACAGATTCTCGCCGATCACCGGCCAGGCCAATCCCAAGACACGCCGCCGCAGTTCCGAAGGCGATCCTCCAGCGGTCTCCCCGAGATTGTCCCCCATCACCACTTCTTGCTCAACGGCCATAGCCGATCCTTCTCTTCATCCTCCCATTTTACGACCCTACCGCAACATGGCGAGAACCTTATCCAGTCTGTCGGCCACCTTATCATATCCTACTGAGGGCACTCCCCAATGGTTGACAGACTGGCTATAGTACTTGCACAGACTGAAGAAAGCAGGGTCTACCCATGTGTAGCTGTGGCAAATACGGATGACACACGAAAGGTCAGGACAGTGGCGAACATCGAAATCTGCACACTCGGCACAGCATCGGGCCTGCCGGCACACCATCGCTTCGGCCAAACGATCATACTGACACAGCACACTCCGGATGAGGGCGAGAGCCACCTGATCTTGGATGCGGGAGATGGAGCAAGTTCGTTGCTAATGCGCCATGGCTATGACCATCGCCGCATTCGCAGCATCTTCATCTCGCATATGCATGCCGATCACCACGCTGGCCTCATCCAACTGCTCAAGACCTGTATGCATCTCGAGAAGCGTGACGAACTTATCATCCTCGCACCCGCAGAGGGCATTCCCGCTTTCAAGGCGTATCTAGACGCCAGCTACCTGTTCGAGGAATGGCTTGGCTTCCCAATCCGCTGGCTGCCCCTGACCGGGCTGGTCGAGCTGCCAGGCGGCGGCATGCTGCGCGCCTATCCCAACGCGCACCTGTCATGGGTGAGCCAGCGCGTCACCGAAATCCCACGTCTCCGTGATCGCACCTATGCTGCGGAAAGCTACTGCGCCGTGTACGAATTCGCGGCCTGCCGCGTCGTCTACGCCGGTAATCTGCATGGCCCGCAGGGGTCGGACGAGATGGCACCCTTTGTCGAGCCCTGCGATCTGCTGATCGCCGAACTGGCACACGTCGATCCGGTCGAATTAGGGCGCTTCCTCGCGGGGCGAGCGATCGGCAACACCGTCGTGGTCCATTTTCATCCGCGCTGGGACCAGGTTGCCGACGCCGAGATCCGTGAGCGGATCTACGCCGGAGCCGGCGAAGGCACTATTCGTGGCGACGTGTCACTTGCACACGACGGGGACCGCTTTCCCTGCTGGACAGTCACACCTCATGAGGGTCATACATGGCAGCAGCATCTTCCGTCGTAGAAACCTTTCTTGCTTGGAGCGAACGAACGCCCGCCAAGCACTGCTTCATATTTGAGGGCATCACGCTCACTTATGCACAGCTTGCCGAGCGTGTCCGGTTGTTCGCCGGTGCCCTACTCGCCTGGGGCCTCGCACCAAGCGAGCGGGTTGCGCTCTTCATGGACAATTCGCCCGAGTTTCTCGTGGCCTACCTGGGCACTCATCTCGCCCGTGGAGTGGTCGTGCTGGTCAACACGCAGTACCGGCAGGTCGAACTGCGCCATATTCTCAGCGATGCCGGTGTACGACTGTGCGTAATCGATCCTGGCTTACGGCCAGAGTTGGACCGTATTCGGAGCGAACTGCCAGCACTTGCACGGGTCGTTGAAACTGGGCCGGAACTCAACGACTTTGCGCGTGATACCGTATTGCCGTTGGTCCCGCTCCCCCAAAGTGATGATCTGGCGGTGATCGCTTATACCTCAGGGACTACCGGACTCAGCAAAGGGGCGATGCTGCTACACCGTAACCTCATGAGCAACATTACCGCGATCATCACGGCCTGGGAATGGGCCGCCCAAGACCATCTCCTGCTTTGTCTGCCCCTCTTCCATGTGCATGGCTTGATGGTCGGTGTGCATGGCACACTGGTCAGCGGGGCGAGCATGGACCTCCGACGTCGTTTCACTGCCCCAGAGGTCTACGAGGTCTTGCTGACCGAGCCTATTACCATGTTTTTTGGCGTGCCGACGATGTACACTCGGCTCGTCCAAGAAGCTGCGCAACGGGCGGAGAAGCCCCCTGCACTGCGCTTATATGTTTCGGGAAGCGCACCGCTCAGTCCCCCAACCTTTCGGGAGTTTGCCGAGTTGTTCGGGCAGCCAATTCTGGAACGGTATGGGATGACTGAGACGCTCATGAACTTGACCAACCCGTACCATGGTGAGCGGCGGCCCGGCACCGTCGGCGCTCCTTTCCCAGGACAGGCTGCCCGCATCGTCGACCTGCGGACCCGTGAGTTGCTCCCATCGGAGAACGATGGTGAGATCGAGGTATGGGGACCGCACGTGTTCAAGGGCTATTGGCAGCAGCCTGAGGCAACGACCGCAAGCTTCACGGCTGACGGCTGGTTTCGGACGGGTGATGTTGGACGCTATAGCATCGATGGCTATTTTACGATCACTGGTCGGGCGAAGGAGTTGATCATAAGTGGTGGGTATAACATCTATCCGCGCGAGGTTGAGGAGGTGCTCCAGCAATGCCCCGGCGTGGCTGAGGTGGCCGTGGTTGGCCTCCCAGACCCCGATTTGGGCGAGCAGGTGGTGGCGGCGGTCGTGCGGACCGATCCGTTGTTGACGGCGGAAGCGTTGATCGCCTTTTGTCGCGAGCATTTGGCTAGCTATAAAAAGCCGCGCCGCGTGGATTTCGTTGACCACTTACCACGCAATGCGCTTGGCAAGCTCTTGAAACAGCGTGTGCGCGACGACCTTCTGCGACGCTCCTAAATATCGAGATGATGCTTCATCGGGTGGCGCCGGAGCGCAATGGCAAACGGCGGTTGCATCCGCAGACTAACCCTGCTATACTCTCTCCCCATGAAATGCGTATTGCGAGCACCGCGCCGTTTGTGTACGGAGCCAAACCGATCGTTTGGGTAGATGTGCTTGCCTGATAAGAATGTTGAGTAAGCAGTTTCGCCCAAAGGCCGAAACTGCTTTTTTGTTGCTCGATGACGAGTGCTGAACAACCAAGGCACTCGTTTGTCGTTCAATACGCCCTGAGGCGGAGGGGTTACATGACAAAAGCGGTTCAGAAAATTGTGTTGGCCTACTCGGGCGGTCTGGATACCTCGATTATCGTGCCGTGGCTGCGCGAGCATTACGATGCCGAAATCATCTGCTACTGCTCGGACCTTGGGCAGGAAGAGGAACTCGGCGGCCTTGAAACGAAGGCGCTGGCCAGTGGGGCCGCAGCCTGTATCATCGAAGACCTGCGCGAAGAGTTCATTCGCGACTATATCCTGCCGACCGTCCAAGCCGGTGCCGTCTACGAGCGCAAATATCTGTTGGGCACCTCGATGGCTCGTCCGCTGATTGCTAAGCGCCAGGTGGAAGTCGCCCGCCGTTATGGCGCGGACGCCGTGGCCCATGGTTGCACGGGCAAGGGTAATGATCAGGTTCGCTTCGAGTTGACCTATATGGCCCTCAATCCACAACTGACAGTCATTGCGCCGTGGCGCGAGTGGGAGATTCGGTCGCGCGAAGATGCGATCCGCTACGCCCATGCCCACCATGTGCCCATTGCCCAGACCGAGCGCAAAATCTATAGTCGCGACCGCAACATCTGGCATATCTCGCATGAAGGCGGCGTGCTCGAAGACCCCTGGAACGAGCCGGAAGCCGACATGTTCACTCTCACCGCCGATCCCGAAACCGCCCCGGCCCAAGCCGAAACACTGGTGCTGGCCTTTGAGCAGGGCGTGCCGGTAGCCGTGAACGGCCAACGACTCGGGCAGGTCGAGCTGTTGTTGACGCTCAATGAACTGGGCAGCAAGCATGGCATTGGGCGCATCGATCTGGTCGAGAATCGGCTGGTTGGCATGAAGTCGCATGGTGTCTATGAAACGCCCGGCGGCACCATCTGGGTGACGGCGCATCGTGAACTCGAGTCATTGACGCTTGATCGCGAGACCCTACATTATAAAGACCGCGTCGCCCTGGATTATGCCGACCTGGTCTACAACGGGCGTTGGTTTACGCCGCTGCGCCAGCATCTTGACCACTTCGTCCAGGATACCCAGCGCAACGTGACCGGTGAGGTTCGACTCAAGCTCCACCGTGGCCAGGCCATTGTCATCGGTCGCCGCTCGCCTGCCTCGTTATATCGCGAGGATTTCGCCACCTTTGGTGAGGAAGAGGTCTATAACCAGCGCGATGCCGAGGGCTTTATTCACCTCTACGGCTTACCCCTCAAGGTTGAGGCCCTGCTGGCTGCTGAGGATGGTGCCGGCCAAGCCGCGCAGCTACCCACGCACGTTACACGCGACTAAAGGTGATGGAAAGCATAATTGAGTTACTAGCATCTGGCGCGGTGACGACGGCGCCGGGCTTCATGGCGGCTGGCGTGGCCGCCGGTATCAAAAAGCGGGGTGGCTTGGATGTCGCACTGGTCAGCAGCACCAGCCCCTGTGTCACAGCCGGTGTTTTCACGCAAAACGCCGTCAAGGCCGCCCCAGTTTTATTCGACCAACAGGTACTGGCCCAGAACCCCGCCGGTATACGCGCTGTAGTTATTAACAGTGGTTGTGCGAATGCGGTCACGGGCGAGCAAGGCAGCGCCAACACTGCTGCGACTGCCGAAGCCGTTGCTGCGGCGCTGAACCTTGACCGTCACTCCGTGCTGGTTATGTCGACCGGTGTGATCGGACAACAACTGCCGATGGATCGGTTGCGTGTCGGGATCTGGACTGCCGCCAAAGCACTTGCACCCAGCGTAGGAAGCGGGCATCTGGCGGCGCAGGCGATCATGACGACTGATACACGGCCCAAAGAGGCAGCTGGGCGAGTCATGATCGATGGCGTGCCGATCACCATCAGCGGCATGTGCAAGGGCTCCGGTATGATCGAGCCCAATATGGCGACGATGCTGGCGATCATTTGCACCGACGCCGTGATCGACCCTCCGGCGCTCCAATCTGCCTTACGCTACGCCACTGACCGTTCCTTTAATGCCATGACAGTTGATGGCGATACGAGCACCAATGATACACTCGTCGTACTGGCTAATGGTCGGGCAGGTGGTGCACCGCTAATGGCTGGAACACCAAGCTGGCTCCAGTTCCGCGACGCCTTGACGGTTGTCGCCGCCGAATTGGCCAAGCAGGTGGCGCGTGATGGCGAAGGTGCTACCAAGTTCGTCACGATCAAGGTAGAGCACGGTCGCTCGTTTGGTGAGGCGATGCGCATCGCCAAAACCATCGCGAACTCACCGCTGGTCAAAACCGCCATTTTTGGAGCCGATGCTAACTGGGGCCGCGTATTGATGGCCGCCGGACGGGCGGGGGTGCCACTCGATCCGCGGCGCCTAGCACTGTGGTTCGACCAACTCCAACTGCTGGCAGATGGTGCGCCACTACCCTATGAGGAAGCCGATGCACACGCCACGCTGGCCAAGCCGGAAGTGACAATCACGCTCGATCTCGGCCTGGGTGACGAAGCGGCCACCGTCTGGACCTGCGACCTATCACACGAATATGTCTCGATCAATGCCGATTACCGGACGTAATGCGTCCCTCACCCGTCATAACGGGGGAGGAGCTGAGGGTGAAACGTTTCCGATGCACAAGCAGTGGGGTGGGCGTTTTGAGGGTGCAACGGATGCACTCATGGAGCAGTTCAACGCATCGATCGGCTTCGACTGGCGGTTGTACGCAGTCGACATTCGCGGTTCGCTGGCCTATGCCGCTGCCCTTGAAGCAGTCGGTTTGCTCACACCTAACGAGTGTGCACAACTTACGAGCGGCTTACATCTAGTCGAGGCCGAGTTCGATGCTGGCGGGTTTGTGGCGGGCGCCGGCGACGAGGATATACATACGGCGGTCGAGCGGCGCCTGTATGCCTTAGTTGGGCCGGTTGCTGGCAAGCTGCATACCGGCCGTTCGCGCAACGATCAGGTCGCGACCGATCTACGGCTGTATACGCGGGAGCAGATCGACGGCCTGGACAAGCAGCTTTGCGCCGTCCAAACCGCCCTGCTTCGGCGCGCGGAGGAAGTTGGTGAGGCACTCATGCCCGGCTATACTCATCTGCAGCGGGCACAGCCGGTCCTCGTGGCACACTGGCTCCTGTCCTTGTTTTGGCCCTTGCAGCGCGACCGTGAGCGCCTGACCCAAGCGCGGCAACGCGTGAATGTATTGCCTCTCGGCGCGGGTGCTCTGGCCGGTAACGCCCTCGGCATCGACCGTCAGTTGCTGGCTCAGTTGTTGGAGTTCGATGCCCTCACTCCGAACTCGATGGATGCCGTAGCCGACCGCGACTTCGTAGCAGAGGTGCTGTTTGCCGGGGCCTTGATCGGCACACACTTGTCGCGGCTGGCCGAAGATCTGATCCTGTATAGCTCGGCCGAATGGGGCTTTGTGACCGTCGCCGATAGCTATTCGACGGGCTCCTCGCTCATGCCACAAAAGAAAAACCCCGATTCGTTAGAGCTAACGCGTGGCAAATCGGGCCGCTTGTTGGGGAATTTAGTCGCGCTGCTGACAACGCTCAAGGGCTTGCCCTCAACCTATAACAAAGACCTGCAAGAAGATAAAGAGCCGCTGTTCGACACCTTCGATACCCTGGCCTTAACCTTGCCGGTCGTCGCCGGCGTCGTCACGACCTTGCAGTTCCACCTCGAACGCATGGCGAGCAGCCTGGATGACGGCATGCTGGCAACCGATGTGGCCGACATGCTGGTGCGGGCTGGCGTGCCTTTCCGCGAGGCCCACGGCTTGGTTGGACAATTAGTGCGGCGCGGGGAAGTGCTCGAGTTGCCGCTACGCGAGTTACCCGCCGCCGAATTAGTGGCAGTGCATCCGGCTCTAACGGAGCACTATGAGTCGATCTGGGATCCGCACCGTTCAGTGGCCCAACGCATGGTCGTCGGCGGCACGGCTCCTGCCGCCATCAAAGTTCAACTAGCAGCCGCACACGCGGCCTGTGGGATAACAGATGATCACGTCGATTGATGTATTCGTGCCACAGCGGCACGAACCAGAGGTACGAGCACGGGTGCGCCGGGCATCCGTCGAGGATGTCGAGGCGATGGCCGGCCTGATTAATGGCTATGCTGCCGACGGCTTGATGTTACCCAAAACACTAGCCCAACTCTATAACAACGTGCGCGATTTTGTCGTGGCCGAGGCCGATGGGCAAGTAGTTGGTTGTGCTGGCTTGAAGGTTACCTGGCGTGATCTCTCCGAAATTGTCTCATTGGCCGTTGCTCCCGCCTACCAGGGGCAGGGGCTCGGCCGGAGACTGGTCGAGCCCTTGATCAAGGAGGCCCAAACCCTGCGTATCCCCACGGTCTTTGCGCTGACGTATCAGGTACCATTTTTTACCAAGCTCGGCTTCCTGATCGTGCCCAAGGACACCTTGTCACAGAAAGTCTGGCAAGATTGTGTGACGTGTCCCAAGCAAAGCTGTTGCGACGAGATCGCGATGGTGCGTGTCCTCCAAAAGGAGCAATAAAGGGTGTCTTATGATTAACGTTGGCATTTATGGTGCGACCGGCTATACCGGCTACGAGTTGATCGGCCTGTTACGCCGCCATCCCGAGGTCAAGCTTACCTTCGCGACCTCGCGCTCGTTCGCCGGCAAGCACCTCAGCGACGCCTTTAACACGGTCGACAACCTGCCCTTGATTACGGCTGAGCAAGCCGACCCTACAGCGTGTGACATCGTCTTTTGTTGCCTGCCGCATGGAACCACTATTCCAACCGTACAAGCCGCTCTCGCAGCTGGCGCGCGCGTCATCGACCTGTCAGCCGACTTTCGTTTGCATAACCGTGCGGCCTATGACCAGTGGTACAAGCATACCCACAGCGCCCCCGAGTTATTGGCACAAACTGTCTATGGCCTACCGGAGCGTTATCGCGCCGCGCTTGGTGAGGCACGACTCGTTGCCAATCCCGGCTGCTATCCAACCAGTGTGATCCTGGGCCTGCTACCCCTGGCCGAGGCCGGCTTATTACCCGACCAAGTGATTGTGGATGCGAAGTCAGGTGTCAGCGGTGCCGGACGCTCCCTTTCACTGGCGAACCATTTTGTGGAAGCCAACGAAAACTTCTCGCCCTACAAAATCGGCCATGTGCACCAGCACATTCCCGAGATGGAACAAGAGCTTACTGCTGCCGGTAGCGAAGTGCACATCCTCTTCTCGCCGCACCTGCTGCCGATCAACCGCGGTATCCTATCGACGATCTACGTGCGTCTTGCGCGTGATATCGACCCCGTGACTGTACGTAACCTCTACGCCAAGCGCTACGATCCCGAGCCGTTCGTACATCTGCTCCCGCCGGATAAGCTGCCGAATGTAGCCTATGTATTACATACCAACCGTTGTGTAGTCCAGGTGCAGCCCGCTGATGATCGTGGCAACTGGATCATCACCTCGGCTGAGGATAACCTACTCAAAGGCGCATCGGGTCAGGCCGTGCAGAACATGAATTGCATGTTCGGATTCGCCGAGACTACCGCCTTACCACTCTAGCATCACGCGCAAGCTTCCTGTGCCTTTGTCCCTGAGTGGGCGAAGGAACAAGGATCAGGGGTAACCATGTTCGTCCTTAAAATTGGTGGTAACGAGATCGATCAACCCGCGTTCCTCGACAGCTTCTCCCGCGCACTCCGTACGTTGAACAGGCCGGGTGTGATCGTGCATGGCGGCGGCAAAGAAATTGCCGCCGCATTAGGACAGGCAAAGCTCCAGTTCGAAATGGTGGATGGCATACGCGCCACCGATCGGGAGGCAATGGTAGTGGTCGAGCAGGTCCTCTCGGGCACGATCAATAAGCGCCTGACGCGGCTACTCAACGCGGCCGGGCTCCCAGCCATCGGTATCAGCGGTGTCGACCTCGATCTGCTTCGCACCGTGCCGCTGCGGCCCCAAGAACGTGACTTGGGCCGGGTTGGTGAAATTGTGGCGGTGCGCGTGGAGGTTCTGCATAGCCTACTTGCTCAGAATTGGTTGCCGGTCGTCTCGCCGGTCTCGGTCGATCAAACCGACCATGCACCCACCAATGTGAATGCCGATCACGCCGCCCTAGCGATTGCTGCCGCACTCCAAGCGGACGAACTGATCTTTATCTCAAACGTGCCCGGTGTGCTCCTCAAGGGCGCTGTTGTGCCACAGCTGACGGCCGGGGAGATCGAGCATGAGATTGCGCAGGGCACGATCGTTGGAGGCATGATCCCGAAGGTGCGCGCGGCCATGGGAGCCTTGGCAAGCGTGCGTTCGGTGCGTATCACAAATATCGCCGGCTTACAGGACGGGGGAACCCGTATCACTAGCGACCAGGAGCAAGCGTGAACACACAACAATTGATTGCAGCAGCCGAGCACTATTTTGTACCCAACTATGGTACACGGCAGTTGGTCCTCGATCACGGTCGAGGTGCGGAAGTTTGGGATACCGAAGGACGACGCTATCTCGATTTCGTGGCCGGCATCGCGGTCAATGCCCTAGGCCACGCCGATCCCGCCATCACTGCCGCACTCATCGAACAGGCCCCCAAGTTGGTGCACACCTCAAACCTCTACCTCACCGTACCCGGCATCGAGTTGGCCAAGTTGTTGGTCGAAACGAGTTTTGCGGACAAGGTCTTCTTCGCCAACTCGGGAACTGAGGCAGTCGAGGGCGCCTTCAAGTTCGCCCGCAAAGCGAGCTACGGACAACACCTGCCGGATAAAACCACAATTGTCGCCTTTGAAGGTTCATTCCATGGCCGCACGATGGGCGCAGTCGCAGCGACGGCACGTGAGAAATACCGATTGCCTTTCATGCCCGTCATGCCGGGTGTTCGCTTCGCGCCCTATAACGATCTCGCAGCGGCCGAAGCGGCGATTACCGACGACGTTTGCGCGGTGATCGTGGAACCGATTCAGGGCGAGGGCGGCATTAACAGTGCCTCGGATGCCTTTCTCCATAAGCTCCGGGAGCTATGTGATCGCGTCCATGCCTACTTGATCGTTGACGAAATCCAGGCCGGTGGCGGTCGGAGCGGCGTGTTGTGGTCTTATCAGGCGAACGGGGTCCGGCCCGATATCTTGGTTGCCGCGAAGCCCTTGGGCGGTGGTTTACCGATTGGCGCAATTTTGATCACGGATCAGGTCGCAAGCTTTATTCATGCCGGTGATCACGGTTCGACCTTCGCAGGTGGACCACTCGTATGCGCGGTGGCACTCACAGTCTTTCGCAAGCTCAGCGATCCTCAGTTTCTGGCACATGTGCGTGAGGTTGGCGCCTACTTGGGCCAGCGGCTCGGTGAGCTGCAGGGTTTACATGGCAAGGTTGTGGAGGTACGCGGGCGCGGCCTCATGCGCGGTGTGCAGGTTGCAGGCAGTGCTGCCGCGGTCCGCGATGCAGCGCAAGAAGATGGCCTGTTGGTCGCGACGGCAGGCGATGATGTGATTCGCCTCGTCCCACCGCTCATTATCGAGCGCCACGATGTGGACGAAGCCGTTTCGATCTTACGACATGCTCTGGAAGTGTTGGACTGAGCATTATGCGAAGCAAGTTGGGAGCAGGCTGATGGATGCAGTACTGGTGCTAGAAGATGGCCGCGTGTTTCGTGGTCGCTCATTTGGTGCGTCGGGAGAAACGACCGGCGAGCTCGTCTTCGCCACAGCAATGACGGGCTACCAGGAAGTGCTGACAGACCCATCGTATGCTGGCCAGATCGTGACTATGACTGCGGCACATATCGGCAATACCGGCGTTAACCAGTTTGACCGCGAGGCCGAGCGGCCCTTTGTGGCTGGTTTTGTGGTGCGCCAGTATGCCGATGATTATTCATCATGGCGCGCCGAGAAGAGTTTGAGCCAGTACCTGCGTGACCATGATATTGTCGCCTTGTCGGAGGTCGATACCCGTGCCCTGACCCGCCATTTGCGGGAGCGCGGTGCCATGCGCGCGGTAATTTCGACCGAGCAGGATGAGATTGCAGAGTTGGTAGCACAAGCGCGCCAGGCGCCCCCCATGCTCGGCTTGGATCTGGCAAGCGGTGTTGGTACACGCACAATCTACCATTGGACGGAGGGTACACCGCCCGACTGGTTTGTTGGCGACCAGCAAGATGACCAACGCCGACCGCAGGAGGGGCCACCTCTACAGGTCGTCGCCTATGATTTTGGCCTGAAGCGCAATATCTTGCGCAAGCTCGTCGATCATGGCTGCGAGGTAACGGTCGTGCCCGCCGATACGTCCGCCGCGGTCGTATTGGCGCTCAAGCCCGAGGGCGTATTCTTGTCGAACGGGCCGGGTGACCCCGCAACCTTAGGCTATGCGATTGCTAATATCCAACGGTTGCTAGGGCAGGTGCCAGTCTTTGGTATTTGCCTGGGTCATCAACTGATGGGTCTGGCCGTTGGCGGTGCAACCTTCAAGCTGCCCTATGGACATCATGGCGCGAACCACCCGGTGCAAGAGTTGCATAGCGGCCATGTCGAAATTACTGCTCAGAATCACGGCTTCGCGGTCGCTGCCGAGGGCTTGCCGCCCGAGATCGAAATAACGCACCTCAACCTGAATGATGGGACAGTGGAAGGTCTTCAGCACAAGGGCTATCCCGCCTTCTCGGTGCAATACCACCCGGAAGCCGCACCGGGACCACACGACGCGGACCCGCATTTCGGCCATTTTGTCGAACTCATGCGCGAAGGGCGAAGCTCCTCAAGCTAGCAGTGGCTCTGCCTTGCGGCTCATCCCTGGTACGGGTAGAATGGAAGTACTTGAATGGCATTTGCCCAGGGTTGGAGCAAGCATGACCACAGAACGCAATGTGCCGGGGCGCTTTGGCGATTTCGGGGGCGCATATGTTCCCGAAACATTAATGCCCTCGGTGATCGAGCTGGAACGCGCCTATAACGCAGCCCTAGCCGATCCCACATTCTTTGAAGAACTCAACTATTTACATCGCACCTACACCGGTCGCCCGACCCCGGTAACCTTTGCTAAACGGCTGACGACCGAGTGCGGCGGTGCCCAAATCTGGCTGAAGCGTGAAGACTTAGCACATACGGGCGCGCATAAGATTAATAACGCGCTGGGTCAGGGGCTGCTTGCAAAACGCATGGGCAAGCAGCGCATTATTGCGGAAACCGGTGCCGGTCAGCATGGGGTTGCAACAGCCACCGTTTGCGCTTTGCTTGGGCTGGACTGCGTAGTGTACATGGGCGTCGAAGATATAGCGCGCCAGCGCCCCAATGTCTTTCGCATGAAGCTGCTTGGAGCCGAAGTGTGTCCCGTCACCTCCGGCTCGCAAACCTTGAAGGATGCGATCAACGAGGCGATGCGCGACTGGGTCACCAATACAGACTCCTATTACTTGCTTGGCTCGGCCCTTGGCCCCCATCCTTATCCGACGATGGTACGAGACTTTCAATCGGTCATTGGGCGTGAAGCGCGGGTGCAAGTGTTAGAGGAGACTGGCCGACTACCACATGTTGTGATCGCCTGTGTGGGCGGTGGCTCGAACGCCATCGGCATCTTCCACCCCTTTTTACACGATAGCGAGGTGGAGCTGCGTGGTGTCGAAGCGGGCGGGCAAGGTGTTGCGACCGGTCGGCATGCAGCACGCTTCTCGGGTGGCCGTCCGGGAGTTTTGCACGGCACGCGTTCGTATGTCTTGCAGGACGAGGATGGTCAGATTTCACCGACCTTCTCGGTCTCGGCGGGACTGGATTATGCCTCGATCGGTCCTGAGCACGCCTTTTTGCACGATAGTGGGCGGGCCGTGTATGTGGACGCGACCGACGCCGACGCGCTAAACGCATTCCAGGTCTTGTGCCGGACCGAAGGTATTATTCCAGCGCTCGAATCCGCGCATGCCGTAGCAGAAGCGATGCGTTTGGCACCGACACTCTCGGTCGAGCACATTATTTTGGTAAATCTATCGGGACGGGGTGACAAGGATATCTTTACCATGGCCGATGTGCTAGGCGTGACAATCTAAGTTTATGAATGATGCTATATTGTATAAAATTGCCGTGGGCTATGGTGGTGTGGGTAGTTTAGCGTGGCTGGTGATCGCAGTGACCCGACTGCTTGACTGGCGACGACACGAGGTTGCAGCCGAAACGGCCGTCGGTCAGTTTCGGGAAGACGTGCTACGTTTCGGGGGTCACCTGCTGATCGACGGCATCTTCGCCCTCGCAGTCGCAGTCATCATCGCCTTCGTGCTTTATAAGCTGCTGCAGGCGACATGGAACAGTTGGGATTGGGCAACGGCGACGGTAGGTGGTGCGGCCGTCCTGTCGTTGGTGCTGTTGTGTGCACAGCAGCGGGTGATCGCACTGGTTCCGTTTACCCTCTTCCCGCTCTGGTGGCTGCTCTATCGCCCAGCCGTCAAGCAGGTCTGTGGAGTGGGAAGTGAGGAAGATACGTTGCCGGAAGAAGAGAACGACCTCTTGACAGGGACAACTGAAGGATGATTGACGGCATTGGCATTATTGGCGGAGGCGTAGCCGGCCTGACCTGCGGGGTGGTCCTGAGCGAAGCGAGCTTACCCGTCACAATATGGGCCCGCGAGCCTTGGCCGCGCACGACATCAAGCGTAGCAGCTGCGATCTGGCATCCGTTCCATGCCTACCCAATCGACCAGGTTATGGCTTGGTCGGGAGCAACTTATCAGGTGCTGGTCAAGCTGGCAGATGACCCGACTAGTGGTGTCGTACTGCAAACCGGGCGTGAACTGTTTCGCTATCCTGCAGACGAGCCGCCGTGGCGCGATATCGTGCGGCTGTTCCGGCGGCTGCGACCAGACGAACTGCAACCGCCGGTTGTTGATGGCTTTGTCTTCGAGGCCCCGATCATGGAAACGCCGCGCTACCTCGGGTACCTGCTTGACCGCTTCACGCAGGCCGGTGGCACGTTCGTCCAACGTACGCTCGCCTCGATCAACGAAGCATGCGAAGACCGCCGTCTCGTCATCAATTGTAGCGGGCTAGGGGCACGCGAACTGGTCGGAGACGGCTCGATGTATCCGATCCGCGGTCAAATCCTACGTCTCGCGCCCCGCGCCGATGTATCCTTTTTTCTGGATGATCATGGTCCGCACTCAACCGTCTATGTAATCCCGCGTGCCGATGGCATCGTGTGTGGTGGTACGGTCGATGTCGATAATTGGGACACAACTCCTGACAGCGCTACCGCAGCGCGAATTCAACGTGACTGCGCGGCATTAATCCCTGGGCTTGCCGACGAGCCCGTACTGGAGCACAAGGTTGGTCTGCGGCCTGGACGCCCGGCGGTGCGGCTAGAAGCCGAGCAGCTCGCGGAGGGTAAGGTCGTCGTTCATAACTACGGCCATGGCGGCTCCGGCTTCACCTTGTCGTGGGGCTGCGCGCAGGATGTGTTGCAGTTGGTACAGCAGTACCTGGCGTAGGGCTGGAGCACTGCTCACACGCTTGATGATAACCTCTAGTCATACGGCTCCCCCTGAGGTTACCAACGTGTGGTGCCGCAGCAACTCCATGTTATAATCTGTATGGGCAGCATGCTGCCTCCTTCCCGAGATACCCCGGAGACAACGTATGGCCATGGCTACGGCTGAGTCGCTTGCCGCCCCTGTTCGTCCACGCTTGTCAACGTACCGACAAGCGATGTTGAGCCTCTATTGGTTCGCGACCGCCGTGCATTGGGGCGCAATTTTACAACTGCTGTTACCAGTTCAGGCGGAAGCGATCGGTGGGCATGACTTCAAAGAAACGACACTGGGCGTTATCTTGGGGATCGGAGCGCTCGTGTCGATGGTCGCAGCGCCGATCTTCGGTGCCATGTCGGATCGCTGGCATACGCGCTGGGGCCGTCGTACGCCTTGGCTGGTGGTAGGAACCGCCGGCAACGTCATCTGCTTAATTCTGCTGGCGTATCTGCCCGCGACTAGAGCAGCTGTTGTGCCCTATGCGCTGGCCTTTATGGGCATTGAGCTTTTCAACAATTTGGCTACAGCGCCTTATTCAGCCTTGATTCCAGATATGGTGCCACCAGCGCAGCGTGGCTCAGCGTCGGGATGGCAAGGATTCATGAATGTGCTAGGAAGCGGCGTTGGAGTGGCCTTCGGCTTCGCCTTAGCTAGCATAGGCACTCGAGGTGCATACTGGCTGATCGCCGCCTTTATGGTGGCAGGGATGCTGGGGACCGTGCTGACAGTGCATGAACCGGTCACGAACACCTCGGGCGTGCCGTTTCGCTGGCCCTCATTCTTGCGGGGCTTGGTGACACCGTTTCACTCGCGGGATTTCACCTGGGTCTTTTTGACGCGCCTGCTGGTGTTGGGTGGTACATTGATGATCCAGGTCAACATGCGCTTCTATATGCAAGATGTGCTAGGCGCGCCCTTCCGCTTTTTCGGCAGGAAGTTGACCGACGACCCATCGTTCGCGGCCAGCCTATTTTTTCTGCCATTATTACTTGGGGGCTTAGTCGGGGCCTACTTTGGTGGGACCTTGTCGGACCGCTATGGTCGTAAGGTAATGGTCTATACCTCGGGTCTGCTCCAAACGGTGGTGGTCATCCTGCTGGCGGTGACGCACTCCTTCAGCCTAGTGGTGTTGCTTGGGATCGTCTTCGGCTTAGGCTATGGTGCTTACCAAGCTGTGGATTGGGCACTGGCTACGGATATTCTGCCTTCGGAGGTGGATTATGCCAAGGACATGGGGGTCTGGCACGTTACCAACACCTTGCCCCAGTTTACAGCCGTGCCAATTGCCGGCTTTGTGCTCAGTACCTTTCAACTGATCGACCGGCGGAGCGGCAACCTCCACCCCCAACTTGGCTATACATTAATGTTTGCCTTGGCGATCACGTGTTTCATCCTAGGCACGGTGCTGGTGAATAAGGTACGGGGGGTACGCTGATGGTCCTTGCCGTTCTCGTCTTTGCGTATCTACTGGGTGCCATTCCATTTGCAGTACTGGTCGCTTCCTACATTGGTGGCATTGATCTGCGGCATACCGGCTCGGGCAATACGGGAGCTATGAATACGATTCGGTCGGTCGGCAAACTGCCCGGCCTCTTTGCGGGAGCGCTTGACGCCGCCAAAGGTGCAATCGCAATGCTGGTCGCACGCGTACTCATTGGTCGCGATGCGGCTGCCTTGGCAGGCGGAGTGGCTATCGTCGGCCATTGCTGTTCGATTTGGCTGTTGTGGGCGGCACGGCATGAGCACGGTGGTGGCTGGAAGCGCTGGCTGCGGCGGATGGGAGGCAAAGGACTGGCGACGGGTCTCGCTGTGTTGCTGATCATGAACTGGCCCACGTTTATCTTGATGATTGTGATCTTCTTTGTGGTCTTTGGCCTACAGTTCCTGTTGCCGCTTGGACCAGAGCGGCGGAAAGACGAGACCTGGCCGACTGTGATTGCGCTAGCCCTGGTTCCCGTAGCATTATGGTACTGGACGCATAACCAGCTCCTGCTGACGGCGGGTGTCGTCTTAGCCATCGCGATTGTCATCAAACACCTCCCTGATCTACGGGAGAGCTTTTATGTGGCTTAATCAGAAAGTATGCTACCGAACATTTTAGTCGGGGAGGAGTCCGTGTATGTCCCGTATCGCTGCTGTTTTCCAACGCCTGGCCCAGACAGATCGTCAGGCCTTAATTATGTACTTGACCGTCGGTTACCCAACGATGCATGCGGCTCGTGAGATTGTGCCGGCTTTGGTCGCAGCGGGAGCCGATATGATCGAGTTGGGTGTGCCCTTCTCCGATCCACTGGCTGATGGTGTCACGATTCAAAAAGCGACGCAGCAAGCGCTGGCGAATAAAGTGAACGTGCGGCACTGCTTGCAAACGGTCCGCCAGTTGCGTGCTGATGGGCTTCAAGTACCGCTGATTTTTATGGGGTATTATAATCCGCTGCTGCAATACGGCCTAGAAGCTTTTGCCCGGGATGCGGCTGAGGCGGGCGCAGATGGCTTTATCGTTCCCGATCTGCCGCCTGAAGAAGCAGGTGCGCTTCATGATGCTTGCCGGGTTTACGACCTCGATCTGATCTTTTTTGTCGCACCGACTTCGACCGATGCCCGCATCAAGCAGGTGGCGGCGTTGGCATCGGGCTTTATTTACTGTGTTTCATTGACCGGTGTAACCGGTGCACGGAGTACAATTGCAGCTAACTTGCCGCACTTTCTGGCCCGCGTGCGAAATGAGACTAAGGTCCCGTTGGCTGTCGGCTTTGGTGTTTCGCAGCCTAGTCAGGCGCAGGAAGTTGCGAGCGTCGCCGACGGTGTGATTGTTGGCTCAGCGTTGATTAATCTTGTTGAGCAAAGCGTGGAGCATGGCTTAGATGAGGTCAAGGCTTTTACCCATAGCCTCCGCACTGCCATGGACCAACCGAAGAGCAGAGATGTAGGCAGTAGCTAGGGCTCGTGGAGCGGCTATAGATCGTCCACCACTGCCATCTGTGTAAGATTTTTAACAATCTGGGTGAGTCGCAGAGTGTTGTCAGCCAGCATTTGCACGTCCTCGCGGAGCGACGGTGGCAGTTCATCGCTACCCAACATCAGCTGGACGAGACCGAACATGACAGAAAGTGGATTATTAATGGCATGCGCAAAACGGTAAGCGAGTTGTTGAGGAGACACAACGGTGGCCTCACGGAGCTGAATCAGCTCCAATTGCTCCGCTACGCGCTGGAAGGCGATGGCGAGCCACGGCGCAGCCACCGGCTTACGGAGTACATCGCACACACCGCGCTCGTAAGCCTCTAATGCATGACCACCAGCGGCATCCGTCGTAAGCATGACCATCGGGATCTGCGACCACTCGGTGCGGACGCGTCCCAGCAACGTAATAGCATCCATGTCAGGCAGGCCATACTCAGCCACGATCGCATCGAATGGCAAGGCATGCAAGTAACCTAAAGCTTCTTCCCCGTCGACAGCAACAATGGCTGAATGTCCCAAACTTGCGGCAATACCTCGCAGTTCCAGGCCTATCTCTTCAGTTTGCTCAACAACAAGCACGCGCAACGCTTCCATAGAGTGCTCCTGGTGCTACCTCGCTGTCGGTTGCCACAAGGGGTACCATAGCCTGTCCGACCACGACTTGGAGGTTCGGTCCTAAGCAGCGTACAGCGTTGTATCGAATTTGGTGATGCAGTTACCGAAGTGATCGATTCGGTGCGACCACCGCCCATGGTAGCAGCTAGGCTACTGGTGGACTACGTGCCCGTAATGGTACACTACTTAGGCGGTTGGATCGCGACCAATTTCGCCGCGCAGGCGCCCAAGGAGTGTTTCAATCTGCGCTAGCTCAGTCTCAATACCACCTAAGGTATCGCGTTGTGAGCGTACGAAACGGGTATATGGGCCCATAGCTTCCCGGATCTGAGCAATCGATGCTTCCATTTCGCTACCAACTTGGCGGTTAATCGTGCGCGCTAGCTGATCACGCAATTCACTAATCTTGGCATGGAAGTCGCTCTTCGCCTGTTTGCGCTTGCTCGGAATAATATAAAAGCCCATTGCCGCAACGGCGCTCGCCGCCAGCAAGCCGGTGAAGTCCGCTGCGACACCAGTGAGCACGGCCACCAAGATGCCGCCCATACCAACGGCTCCAACCTCTAATAGTGCTGTGGCGGCCATCGCGCTTTGGACCGATTGTGCCAGTTCAGCGGATTCGGCTTGCCGGTCGTATTGACTCACGACATCTCGCGCGGTACGTCCAACCGACTCGATCAGATTTTTGCGGTTGTACTCAAAGGAGGTGCCAACCTCGCCCAGCATATCTTCGCGGTTCTGGGACAGCCGACGCCGATTCAGATACTCAGTAACACTTTTCCACAGGCGCAGTTGTCGTTCAACCAGCCAGTCGATAATAGCTTGAACGCGTGCTTCGATCAATTGTGGTGTATCGCCGACGACCTTATCCTCAAACTCGGTCCGAATACGATCCTTTTTCATCAAGTCGAACATCCGACCGATGCGTACCGTGTCATCAAAAAAGCTCATACCGCGCAGTTCCATCTCGTTTAAGAGGTTCTCGATCTCGGTGAGATGAAACTTGAAATCGCGTTGTAAGTCGTCACGATACAGATCGATTTGCTTGTCGATGCTGTCAAGCGTCGCGAAATCCTCGCGTAAGACGGTCAGGCGGTTATCGACCAGCGTTTTGTATTTGGCATTGAGTGAGCCAGTGACTCCCAAAGGGTTCAACAGCTTTAATCGAATCCGCTCTTCCTCATCCAGTGTATCAGTAATATAGCGCTCGATCGCTTCGAAGCCGCTCGCTTGCCAAGCCGCAGGATCACCGTTGTTGCTTTTGGCGCGCTGTGCCAGACGGGCCGAGAGGCCAAAGACTTCGGGCGAGCGCCCCAGTAATGGCCCGGCATTATCGCGCACGAACGCTAGGACCTGTTGGACCTCGGCAGGCTGTAAAATATCGATCTTGTTGATCACAATTACGATCTTTTTGCCCCACTCGCGGATACGCTGCAAGAAGGCACGCTCTGACTCGGTAAAGGGACGGTCGGCAGAGGTTACAAATAGGACGAGATCGGAGCGCGGGATGAAATCGCGGGTCAGTTCTTCATGACGACGGATGATGGCGTTGGTGCCGGGAGTGTCGACAACATTGATCTCCCTGAGGACGGGAGCAGGATACAGGATTTCAAGCACATACTCGTCGCGATGCTGCTCAGCCGGATGATCGCCGTATTTCAAAATGTTGATCTGGTCGGTCGTCGGGGTAACGCCTTCCCGTAGCACCGGCTGCCCGATCAACGCATTAATAAATGATGACTTGCCTGAGTTGAACTCACCGGCCACAACCAGCAGGAAGAGTTCATCAAGATGGAGCGCCGCATCGGCGAGCGTACGCAGGTCGTTCACCTGTACATCTGTGCCGAGACCAGCAAGTACACGTTGCAAGCGCTCAATGACTGCCCGCTCTTCCGCCAAGAGTTTTTCCTGGCGCTGCCCCAGGAGTTTACGTTTGCCCAACAAGCCCAGCACGCCGCATCCTTTCCGTCGGATTGTATTCTACTTGATTCCATAAGCAACTTGAGGACCGCAAGGAGAGAAAGCTAGGGATGCTCCCTTTCAGCATGGTTACACGCTGCACCACTACCCACGCGTTAGGTCACGTAGGTCGAAGATGGGACCATTGATGCAGATCAATTTGGCTTTACGGCCCACCGGTAGCTCACATACTCCACATACGCCGACGGCACATGGTACGGTAAGGTCCACGGCGACTTGAGCAAAGCCACGCTCCCAACGCATACGTATCTGTTCGATGCGATTGGCCAGGATCGGCCAAGCCGCTGCCGGTAGCGTGGTATAGATCGCGTCGGCCCAGCGGAGGCTCGCATCGTCTAAGAGTTCAAGCGCAACAGCAGCGGGATCGGGTCCCCGTCCCAGGTGGTATTCGACAGCCGAAGGAATTAGTTGTGCCGGTAAGCCGGGACCGATGGGACCACCCAGTATTAGCGTCACAGCACACTGGCGGCGTAGTCCGTCCGCAGCGAGGGCAAGGAGACTGCCGACAGTCGCGACCGTGCCGAGGAGCAGGAGTTGGCGGGTGCGCGGCTCGGTTAACCAGCCTTGACCGAGTGGTCCGAGCAGGTTAAGCGTATCGCCAACGCGCAGGTTGCTGCGGTCCCGGAACCCACCGGTGGTAGGCGAGAGCAAGGTGATCGTATTTGCATCCCGATCAATGCCAGCGATCGGCAGACCAAAACGATGAACGGGATCATAGCTATCCGCGTGCGCCATTCTCACGGCTACGAACTGTCCCGGTTGGGCGGTTTGAGCCAGAGCAGGCTCGCCGAATATCAGCGCGTCAAAGTACGGAGCAAGCTGCGCGGTAGCAACAATTGGCGGTGCAAGTTCAAGCATAGATCGGTCAGGTATGTTGGGAGGGCGTAACAACCTGCAAGTCGCCGAGATGATCGATAACAGCTTGCACGTCAGCCGGCGGCCCTCCAAAATGCATAAAAAACAGGGTTTGGTCAAGCTCGAAGACAAGCCACGAATTATTGCTGCTCTTGCCATCCATGATCCAGAGTTCGTGCGATTGGCCATGGATGGTCACTTGACGAGGCTCGGACGTTGTCCATCGGGGTGCCGTTTGTTGGAGGAGGCGTCGAAGCACTGGGGAAGGTCCTTCCAGCAGCTCTAATGGCCCATACGGAAGATCGTAACGTAGCTGAACGGCGACACCCAAATTAAGTGCTTGCTCAATACTGGCCCGACCTAGCAAGGGTTCATCATTCGCAAATTGGGATGGAACATTGGAAGCAGGGCCAGCAAAGGTAGAGTTGTTACGGGACCAGGCCCAAATGGGAAATGGTACGGCAGCGGCTGCCTCTTCAAGCGAGTGAGGTTGCGGACCGAGAGCCTGTGGCGTCGAAAGCGAGTCCAGGGCAAAGCGACCAATCTCGACCGCACCAGGATCTGCATTCCACGTAAAGCTGGCATCGGAAGCAGTGGGAAGCCACTCGTCCTGCAGGACCACCTCGCGATGGACCAGAACAGTGGTTACTGGCGCAGACTGTGCATTGGTGCGCGGCGCAGCAAGAATTTCGCGCGCTTGTAGAGTGCCATCGGCATTAAAGATGAGTCGCTCGATGCCATGGCGCAGGCCGAGATCGGTTGTCCAATCATCAAGCGTCCATGGTTGGTATAAACCGTCGAAACCTTGCCATGGTAATACCTGAGCATGCTCGGCGATAAGTGTGCCATCAGCCTGCGTAGTCCACTGCCAATCGGTATTGCGAAGGAGATCGGCGGCAGGATTGAGTGGTGCGGAAATGGCCGACGATGCCGTTTCCGTGATGACACTGTTGCTGACGGCTGTATAACTATGGAGCACTTGCCCGTCATTCCATTCAGCTGTCAACGAGCGGCCCTGTGTGTCGGTCGACACCTCGCGCCAGCGTAGCGTCGTCCCACTCGTAGGATCCACTTCACTCCAACTTTCGACACGCCGGACGGGAGGCCATTTGCCAGTCGGCAGATGGTAGGGATCGGTTAAAGTAACTTCGGCCGGGTTCTGGCGAGTCGTGGTTAGAACAACCCGATGGTGGATACGTTCGGCCTGTGGTTGGGAGGCGTTGATAATATGCAGCAGGCGCTCCCGTAATGTGGGATCGAGCGGAACCGGCTCGTAGAAGCGGTCAGGAGAGCGAGCCCAGTCCTCCAAGCTTAGAGGACGCACGCTTGCCAGCAACGGGAGTAACTCTTCTTTGGTCCAGCCTTCGGCTTGCACACGTATGCCGTTGCGTTGCCCAAAGCCGCGCCCTAGCTGGACCGTTGAAGTGTGTTGCAAGGTCCCGCGTAGTATTGTCGGCATCCCTGAGGGGAAGAACGATATTTGCCATGGACCAGTTTGGGCTGGCTGGTTGATCCCAAACTGTTGTCCACCCGGCATGAGAACAAGGCGCTTCGTAGCACCAATATAGACGATGCGCATGGTATTAAGATCGGAGGCACCGGGTCCGCCATGGTTGCCCGGATTAGCAGGGTCGCCCGGGCCAATAATCATGGCGCGGTCTATGCCGAGTGGCAGCGTAGGTAGACCCCAGAGTTGTCCAGATGCTTGACCTTGGCTGGCAAGGAGGCGTGGAAGGCTTTGGGCTTGTTCAGGCCCAGTCAAGGGACAGGCACGGTCGATGATCGGTAGCGCCCGCTGCACGCTGTCCGGTAGTGCATCACCGGGATAGCGAATGAGGATGCCAGTTTGCTGTGCCTGATCGCGATCAATTGTTGCATTGAGCACGAGGCGCCAGGGCACGCGCTCTTCGGTTTGGCCGTTGTTGGTGCGAAGTTGCCGGACTTCTTTCAAGGCATGGGATACGGGGTCGAAGCGCAATAACAGCGTGCCATCAATCGCGGGTCCTTCGGCAGAAATCGTCAGGGCCGCATCACTGCCATCACCGGCTGTACCGAGTGATCGTAGTTGGCCGGCCGCCGCGAGGTCGAGATATTGGAGACCAATTGCCCAAGGCCCATGATGCCAGCGTGCTTGCCGCATCTCAGCCTGTTCTTGCGCCGCAATATGCCAGATATTTTGTTGGCTATTATGGATATCAACACCAGGTGGCACTATGCCACAGAACCATGGCGCAAGGCTGCTAACGTAGCGGAGTTCCTCAGCGCCATCACCAACCTGCCATTCTCGAGTATTTTGATCAGTCATCAATTGCATGCGATGGCGGCCAGGCTGTTGTGGATCGACCCATTCATCAGCCTGTAAGCTAAGCTGGGGTCGATCAAGGTTGATGGCCCAGCGGCGATGGAGGATACCTGACACGACGGGAACTGTATCGTATTGGCGACGAGCATCATCGATGATCACTTTGGCTGACGCAACGCGGTCACCCAGCATTACACTTACAGCCGGTCGATTTGTATGCGACCTAAAGAGGAGCGCCAGTCCCAGTACCACGAGACCGACGGTTGTTACCTGCCAGACGAATGGTCGCTGCCACAGTGGAGCCTCACCGCGCTTGCCGCTCCCTGTTGTGCGAAAGGTGGCGACCAGAGCATCATCAACGGCGTGTGGTAATCCGATGCTGCCAACAGCACGACCAAGCTGCTGAGCAAGTTCAGCTTCATAGCGTTCGAGCTGCGGGATAGTTTCGCGACAGTGCGCGCAGTTGAGCAGATGCGCTCGTTCGCCGGAGGCGTCATCAAGACGTGCGAGCATACAATGTCGGCACTCTAGGTCGCTGCTACAGGTGATGCCGCTGCTGCGGAGCAGTCCATCAAGAAGGAGATTTTGGGTCTCGAGTAAAGATAGATTCAGGGCACGAGCAATTGCAGGGCTACCCATACCGCGCAGAAGGCGCAGACCAAGAGCAAGCCGTGTCGGGGGTGACAATGTCCAAAAACTAGCAGGGATGGGGGCAAACGAAGCTCGGCGCTTCCAACGGAAACGCGGGATAGGTGGTAATGCAGCGATCAAACGCAACTCGATCTGGTCATCGAGCGGCAGGATATCCCAGTCGAGGTGGCTCCAAGCTGTGATTATGGCCTGACCAGCACGCGTAGCATCAGGGTCACGTAGGAGAGCACTGCGATACAGAACAGCAGCATAGCGGTTGCGAGCGCGGTCGGCATTTTGGGGAATGGACATATCCTCTCGTTTCTGGTTTACGGCTGGCGCTGCGGGACTACCTGTCGCAACCCGTCAAGGTGTTGAACAATTTTATCAAGATCCGCATCTTGCACATCGGCACGAAGAAAAAATAAGGTTCCATCCATCTCGAAAACAATCCACCGGTTATAATAGATATTGATACCACTTTTTTGGGTTGTACCACGCATCAGCCACACCGTCCGGGGCTGTGTATTGATCATGACGACACGCTGCTCGGCAGATATCCACGCGGGCGCAGTTTGTTGAAGGAGCTGGCGTAGCAGTGAAGCCGGTCCTTGGAGCAGATCAACAGAGCGGTTATCGAGCACATAATGAGCATCAATGGCCACCCCCAGACTAACGGCACTGCCGATCGTTCCGCGCATGACCGGCGGCGATTGGCCAGTATGGGGTGGTTGTTGCAGGATTCCGCTCAAAGCGGGTGCTTCCTCTAGAGGCGTCCAGGTGGGTCCCCAGTCCCAGACCGTAAAGGGCATCGTGGCCGCTGCGTCGGTGATGTTGCGCACCTTAACGGGCGGATCATTGAAGTAGGGGTAGAAGGTTAGCAAATTGTCGGCGGAAGCCTCCTTGGTGCCCGGAGGGAGAGTCCATTCGAAGGTACTTGCCGGAATTGATGGTAACCATTCGTCTTGCTCGATGACAGCCCGATTGATCATGACCGTCGAGGTTACAGGCGTTGTCGCAGTCACGCCTAGATGGTTTTCCGTACCAGAAGTGGCTGCTTTCAGGATCGCTAGTGTTTCCCGACCCCGAAGGTGTCCCTGCCTGTCAAAGAAGGCCCGACCAAGTGCGCTGTCGGTGGCCAAGTCGTTGGTCCAGTTGTCCAGGTACACGACCTCGCTGCTGGCGAGGCCGGCATTCCCCGGCAAGGCTTCCAGTGGTTGGAGTTGTTCGGCCACAGCGCTGCCATCGTCTAAGGTATGCCACTGCCACTGCCAGGCAGCAGCGAGCGGCAGAACGGCATCGCCGACACGCTGCGCGCCAGCGCGATATGGCTGGGCGATGACGGTGGTACTCGCAGCATCATAGCTACGCCATGTCTGCTCATCGTGCCATTGCGCCGCCACCACATGGCCCATCATGTCGCTCGTCAAGCGGAGGGCACGCGCCTCGCGGCCGCCTTTGCCATAGGCGATCCAACTCTCCTGGCGCCGTTCGGCAGGCCAGAGTGCGGCAGGCGTGTGATACGGGTCGGCGAGACCGGCAAAGAACGGAGCCTGACGCGTCGTTTCCACCACGACCAGATGATGACTTTGACCAGGAGTGATGCGGGAGGCTGCAAACAGAGTCAGCAGATGGGCTTGCACGGCTGCTGGGAGTGACGCAGTTGCGTAGAAGCGATCAGGAGCATTCGCCCAGTCATCAACACGCAAGGGTCGGGCAGTGGCGAGGACAGCGAGCAGTTCATCGCGGGTCCAGCCTTCGGCCAGTACGCGCACATAATTGCCCCGGCTGCTCCCATTATGGAACTGTTCATTCCCTATGGCAGCAGGTTGAAGAACGGCTGTTAAGACGGTTGGCACTTCCGGTGGAAAGAAATGAACACGCCAAGGACCGGCCGCGACGAGATGATCGCCGGCAATGGGCGGAGCTTCCGGGACAAGCACGAGCCGTTTGGCAGATCCAATGTAGACAACGTGCAGGTTGTTGATTTCGAGTCGAAACTGCTGGTTAAAGCCATTTGGAGCAGCTGGATCAGGTGGGCCGACGACGAGCGCCTGGTTCAGGCCGGTGGGCAGGGCTGATAGTCCAATGAGCGGACCCAGGTTCGGCATCATCAGAAGGCGGGGCAAACTTTGCGTTTGTTCAGAGCCGGTAAGCGGACAACCATCATCGATGATAGGCGAGGTGCGCTCAACGAGCGGAGGCTGGTTGTCGTCAGGATAGGAGGTGAGCAGATCATGTGGAGCGACAGTTTGCTCGTCAAGCGTCTCAGTGCTCCTTAGTTGCCATGGAACGCGTTCTTCGGTCTGACCATTGTTGTGCTGCAACTCGCGGACTTCGCGGAGCGCATGGCTCACGGGGTCGAAGCGTAGAAGTAATGTGCCGCTGATGGCACGCCCTTCAGCAGAGAGGGTAAGGGTGGCAGCGGAGCCGCTGCCAGCGATGCCCAACGAGCGGAGGGTATCAGCCGTGGCAGCGAGATCCAGATAATGGAGACCGGTGGCCCACGGTCCATGGTGCCAGCGAACGGTACGTATCGCAGCTTGTTGAGTGGGGCCCATGGTCCAACTATTCCGCTCGTTGGTATGACTTTGGACGCCGATGGGAGAAGCTCCACAGAAGTAGGGCACTAGGTTGCTCATATAGAGCAAGTGGTCTTGACCATCGCCCACTTCCCACTCGGCGACCCTGCGGTCAGCCACGAGTTGCATGCGGTGGCGCTCGGGATGTGCGGGGTCGACCCACTCATCGGCTTGAAAATTGAGCTGGGGCTGGCCGAGTGTGATCGCCCAGCGTCGATGGAGAAAGCCAGAAACCTGGGGAACGGCGGCATATGTGTTGCGCGCAGCTGCGACAATAGCGGCGGGCGGTAATGCTGCCGAGGCCGTAGCTGAGAGCTTGTCGGTCCTCCATGGCCAGAACAGCAGCAGAAGTGTGAGCAGTGTGCAAAGTACCAGCACGCTTTGCAAGACGGCAGGCCGATGCCAGAGCAGCGTATGGCCGGTATGGGTGCTTGGGTCAAGACTCGCGGTGAGCGCTTCATCAATGGCAGGGGGTAGAGAGAGACTGCCTAGCGCTCGCCCTAGATGCTCACTGAGGGTTCGTTCGGCTTGCTCCCAGCGGGGAATGGCGACACGGCAGGTAGAGCAGGTCAGCATGTGGCTGCGGCCAGCATTCGGATCATCAAGGCGGCCACTCCAGCAACTCCGGCATGCTCCTCCCAGGGTGTCAGTAGCACCACTCATCGCCCGCCCCCCTTCAATGAGGAGGGTTTGTGCTTCGGGCAGGGCTAGCCAGAGGGCCTGGGCAATCAGAGGAGTAGCCATGCCCCGCACAATACGTAGCCCAAGTGCGAGACGTGTACTGGGCGAAAGTGCGCAAAAAGTGGCCGGCAGGTTAACCGGTGACTGTGATGGGCGCTGCTGGAAGCGCGGTAGCGGTGGGAAGTTGGCGACGAGCCGTGCTTCCAGCTGGTCATCAAGGAGGACGTTATCCCACGTGATAGCCCCAAAAGCGGTAATGACGGCACGTCCTGCGCGGGCTGGATGGGGATCCCGCAGCAAGGCACTACGGTAGAGCGCGGCTGCGTAGCGTGTGCGAGCACGTTGGGCGCTCTCCGGTATCGACATAGACCCTCAATTCGCTTGTCAGATGTCAGACGTCGGCGACAGTGCCCACGTGACATGCTGGTCATGGTAGCATGATACAGAGTATTCATTACCTTTAATACTCCTAAATGGCAAGGACGGTTCTGATGGTACGACTGGGGCTTGGCCTTCTGACACTTAGTGGCGGGGCGCTCTTGGTGCATAATCTGCTAGCAGGTCGCAAGGTGCCGCTGCTTGAGGCCCAGCTGCCGGTGGAGCATGCAGCGGTGTCGGTGATCGTGCCAGCACGAGACGAGGCCGTACGCATCGGGCGTTTGCTGGATGGTCTAGCAGCGCAAACAACACGTTGTTTTGATACGCTAGTATTGAATGATCGTTCCAGCGATGGAACCGCTGCCCTCGCAGCCGGCTATACCGGATGTATCCCCGGGTTACGCGTGGTGGAAGGCGTAGAGCTACCGCTCGGTTGGGCCGGGAAGTGCTGGGCCTGCTGGCAAGGTGCCCGGTTGACAACAGCACCCTGGCTACTGTTCCTTGATGCTGATACTGCCCCTGCTCCGGGCTTGATTACGACACTTATGCAATATGGCATGCGAGAGCAACTCGACCTGCTAACACTGCTGCCGTTTCTTGAGCTCGACACGTTTTGGGAGCGGGTCTTGATGCCCGCCTTCGTAGGTTTGATACAGGCAGCCTTTCCGCTCGAACTGGTTAACGATCCACAGTCGCCGGTTGCGTTGGCAAACGGCCAATGCATTCTCATACGGCGTGAGGTGTATTTTGCCAGTGGAGGGCATCAGGCAGTGCGCGCATCGGTGCTAGAGGACACGGAACTAGGGATGCTGGTCAAGAGCCAAGGCTATCGTCTCCGGGCAGTTGGCGGTCCAGATCTGATGCGAGTGCGGATGTATACACGTTGGAGCGAGGTTTCAGAAGGGTTACGCAAAAATGCCTGGGCCGGCTACGCGGCGGGCGGGCGGCGGGCAGCCTGGGGCGGGACGCAACAGGCGCTCTTGGCGTTTCTGCCCTTTAACGTGCTGCTGGTCGGCTTAGGACTGCGGTCGCACGGTCAGCGGCGCGGGGGCGAGGTTGCCGCTTGGGGGTTGCTCATGTGGGCGATGACGATGACGTATTGGGGGTACATGCTCAGACGACTCCATGGGCTCAATCCGCTGTGGGCACTCTTGTACCCACTGGGGACGTTAAGCTATTTTGCTTTGGCGGGCTGGGCCTGGCTCACGCTACGCTTCGGGCGGGGCGTCACATGGAAGGGGCGAGTTTATCAATAGCTCTACCTCATCCGCGAACCGCGAGCTGTCGACCGCACAAGGCAATAACCCACTGGCCGCCTTGATGCTGATACGTTATCCCTTACGTGGGGTTCCCCAGGCACTTTTGCATATGGGCCTTGACCGATTTTGGCTGAGGCGCACGCCAGGCTTGAGCTTCTGGCGCCTGCTAGGTAGTAGTCGTGGCCTAGCGGCCGGTCCATGGGAGCCTCAACGCTATGGATTGTTTACGGTATGGGATAATGCAGCAGCTTTGGATGCATTTGAGACGAACTCTCGGATTATGCGTCGCTACCGGCGGTTGGCTGAGGAGGTTTGGACGGTACGCCTGGCACCCGTGCGATGGCACGGCGTATGGGGTCGCACCAATCCTTTCGCTGAGGCGTTGCCCACGGCCGAGGTGGATGGGAGCCCCTGGGCGATTCTGACACGGGCTGCAATTCGTCCCCGCTCGGTCCACACCTTCCTGCAAGCGTCCGCTCCGGTTACGGTGCAACTGGGCCGCCAGCCTGGCTTGATCGCATCGGTGGGGTTAGGCGAGGTTCCGTTGCTCTTTCAGGCAACCTTTAGCTTATGGCATGACCTACGGAGCGCGCAGGCCTTTGCATACGATCACCCCTTGCATAAAGAGGTCATCAGGCGGACGCGTAGTGAGGGATGGTATCGCGAAGATCTGTTTGCTCGTTTCCGACCAACAGCTTCCTATGGGACGTGGGACAGGCTCGATCCACTGGTAGGATTAGTGAAGGAGTAGCTGATCTATGCTACGATCTGCGCTTGCCAACTCATAGTGCATCTGCTATAATCGGCGGCGTTCCGGGCGATTGGCGCAGTTGGTTAGCGCGCGTCGTTGACATCGACGAGGTCATGTGTTCGAGTCACATATCGCCCACCAGGTATAAACAGCTAGGAGTTCAAACTTCTGGCTGTTTTGATTCTTACAGCATTTGGGAACACTGCCCCTGTCTACCATCACTAGAGGTTGCTCTATGCCACGCGGCACTTATTACTCAGAAGAGCTACGTGAGGAAGCACGGCGTTTGCGGCGAGAAGGCTTTTCGTTAACTGAAATCTCTGTGAAGCTTGGTCCGCCTCGTAATACGTTGCTCGGTTGGGTACAAGGCATAAAGCTCACGATGGAACAACAAGCCCGCATAGCTGAAAAGCGGCGGGATGTAGGATTTGCCAAAGGCGCACGTAATATAGCCGCAGAAAAAAACAAGGCGGCACGCTTAGCCCGGATCGAGGCAGAGCGGCAAAAGGCCGAAGCGCTCCTGGCGACACTGGAACAGCAGCATCATGCGAACCATATTGCGGCGGCGATGTTGTACCTTGGCGAGGAAAGCAAAGGTAAGGATACATTCAGATTTGCCAACAGTAATGAGAATATCATTCGCTACTGGTTGTACTTGCTCCGAACTAGCTTTGGAATTGACGAGGCTAAGTTTCGCATCACTATTTTTACTCGGGCTGACCAAGATCTTGATGAGATTAGTCAATACTGGGTCAGTGTAACCCGCATTCAACGGTGCCTACGAGTTTACGTAGATGCTCGTACTGAGGGTAAGTCATCTACGTACGCAGGATATAAGGGCGTTTGCGCCATTGATTATTATGATGTCGCCATCCGGCGCTATCTTGATGCGCTTGCACAAGGGTTGATAACACAGGCACTTGGAACGGGAACGAGATCAGATGAGTCGTGATTGACAGCGGTATGTGCACCCGTTAGAATACTGCTAGTTGAATAGACACCGCCGGTATTGGCGAGTGTGGCGATGACGAGGACGAGTAGCGGCGAGATCGGGTTACAGAGCGGGGGTGCCAACGGCTGCGAGCACCGCCACCATGACCGGCGCGAAAACCATCTCTGAGCTTGGCCCCGAAGGATGCATTGCATTGAGTAGGCGGCTACGAGTAGCTCCCGTTAACGGGCTTATGAGTGAGTGCGGGAGCGGCCAATGAGCAGCACGTGCTCAAGCAGGGTGGAACCACGGAGCAAGCCTTCGTCCCTTGGGGATGGAGGTGTTTTGTTTTAAGGAGCTATTTTGAGCTATCGATATGAATATGAGGAACGGCGGCGCGGATCATCGGCCGGTCGCTGTCTACTGGTTGCCCTGGCCGCCCTGATTTTGGTGGTACTTGGGAGCCTCCTCTTGATTCGCTATGTGGGTCGGCCGTTGCTTACGCGGGTGATCCAGCGACGGATCGCGCAGCAGGTGCCAGGGGGGACCGTACCCGATCAGACTAATCCTCAACCTGTGCCCCAAGAGAATCTTGCCCCAGCAGATGTACCAGCCGGTCGCATTGTCATTAGCGAGGCTGATGCGAACCAGTGGTTACAAGACCACAAGGATCAGTTCCAGGGGATTGATAGTGTCGTCGTGCATTTTGTACCAGGAGTGATCACTGCGGACGTTGCCGTCCGCGGTTTCACCAGCACGGCGCAGGCGGGCGTAGCAGTGCAGAACGGACGGATTGTGGCAACCAACCCGCAATTGGGACCGCCAGCAAACTTTTTTGTTGACATCCAGCCCTTTGTACACGTGATGGAAGACAGTTTGAACAGTGACCTTGCTTCACTGAACCGCCGGGTAACCGGCGTGGAGCTTGGGCAAGGTATTGTGACAATTACACTGCAATGATAATGAGGTACCGTTAAGGAGGTAGTTATGCCAGTTGTTACAGCCGACAATGATCCTCTGTATAAACTGCGCCACTCAACGGCGCATGTGATGGCAGAGGCGGTGCTGGAAATGTTCCCCGAAGGCAAAATTGCCATCGGGCCGCCCGTGGAGAATGGTTTCTACTATGATTTCGACCTGCCACGGGCGTTGACACCGGATGATCTGCAAGAGATCGAGAAGCGGATGCGGCGCATCGTGCAAGGCAAACATCCTTTTCACTACCGAGAAGTATCGGCGGCGGAGGCGCGCCAACTGTTCCATGACCAGCCTTATAAGCTGGAGTTAATCGAGGGGTTGGCCCAGGGTCAGGATGAGTACGGCGAAAAGGCTGCGGCGGGGAATAAAGTTATCTCAACGTATAAACATGATACGTTTGAGGATCTGTGCAAGGGGCCGCATGTCGACTCGACGGGGACGATCAAGCCGGATGCGTTTAAGCTGCTGCGCGTCTCAGGGGCGTATTGGCGCGGTGACGAAAAGCGACCGCAACTGCAACGCATTTATGGCACAGTTTGGCCATCGCGTAAAGAACTCGATGATTACTTGTACAAGCTGGAGGAGGCGAAGAAGCGCGACCACCGAAAGCTTGGCAAAGATCTAGGCTTGTTCTACTTCTCTGATGATGTCGGCCCGGGCTTACCGCTGCTGACACCTAAAGGGGAGATCATGCGTTATCTCATGGAGGAGTACGTCCGAGAAACGCAGACACGCTATGGCTACGAGCATGTATGGACGGGCAATCTGGTCAAAGAGTCATTGTATGCTCGTTCAGGCCATCTGGAACATTATAGCGATGCGATGTTTCCGCCGATGGTTGAGGATGCCGAGCATGGTCTGGTCTTCCGGCTAAAGGCCATGAACTGCCCGTCGCACATGACCTTGTACAAAGAGATGGGCTTACACTCTTACCGCGAGTTGCCGCTGCGCTGGGCCGAGTTTGCTACGCTCTACCGCTATGAAAAAACTGGCGAGTTGAGCGGCATGACGCGTGTGCGCGCGCTCACGCAAGATGATTGCCACGTCTTCTGCACGCCGGAGCAGATCGGGAGCGAGTTCAGCTTGGCTTTGCAGCTGATTCGCGAGGTATTCAATACGTATGGCTTTGAAAGCTACTATGTGCGGCTCTCGTTGCGTGACACAGAAGGCAAGTATGTCGCCGACGACGAAAAGTGGGACAAAGCGACAGCAGCCCTGATATCTGCGCTGGACGCGAATGATGTCGAGTATGTGCCGGCCGAGGGTGAGGCAGCCTTCTACGGTCCGAAAGCCGACTTTATTGCGCGCGATGTGCTGGGCCGCGAATGGCAGCTTTCGACGATTCAGGTCGATTTCATTCAACCAACTCGCCTGGGATGTGAATATATTGGTGAGGATGGTCAGGCGCATACGCCGGTGCTAATCCACCGAGCCGTGACGGGCTCGTGGGAACGCTTTTTTGGGATGGTGATCGAACATTTCGCTGGTGCATTTCCCGTGTGGCTGGCACCGGTACAAGCCGTCCTGGTGCCCATTGCTGATCGGCATGCAGCGTACGCGTATGGCGTCGCGAGGCAGTTCAAAGCAGCCGGTCTGCGGGTGGAGGTCGATGCGAGTAGCGAGCGTATGAATAACAAGATTCGACGGGCACAGTTGCAAAAGGTGCCGTATATGCTGGTGATCGGCGATAAGGAACAAGAAGCCAATGCGATGGCTGTACGGTTACGCCATGGCTTGGATTTGGGTGCGCTGCCGGTCAACGCCGTGCAAGAGCGCATGCTGGAAGAGGCGCGGTCCCGGAAGGACAGGACGGAGTAACGAGGACGAAGTAATGAGTGTTGAGGACTGAGGACTGAGGACGAGAGCAAGTTTGGCAAGGGGTGGACCTTACCGTGCGCCTTTACTCAGTTCTCATGGCTGATAGCTCGTTACTCGTTGGCGGTGCAGGGATTGCTAGGCAGAGCAGTCGTAACGTATAATCGACGCAACGAAGTAATCTCGATAGATGCTATAGCTGACGGAGGAGCCGATCATGGGCAGTTTTGGGAAGTTTGTGGGCGGACTATTATTCGGCGCGGTCGTGGGGGCAGGCGTCATTGTGTTTACCACGCCCAAGACTGGTGATGAAACGCGCAGTAACTTGGCGCTGTTGTGGGATGGGGCCGTGAACAGCGGCAAGCAGGCGGCCAAAGAGCGTGAGGCTGAGCTATGGGCCGAGTTCAATACGCGCGTAGCGGAAGGTGATACAACGCTCGTCAAGGTGTGAGTGCCGAGTGCCGCACGCCGAGGTCGTTGATGGTGCTGAGTGTCGTGTAGCGTTGGAAGGCGCAGCACGCGTAGCGAGCGAGCTCGTATTCGCGTGTCTGCGCTGCTTGATTCATAGCTAGCAACCTTAGACCGGGTAGGGTATGTATGAATGCAGAAATTATTGCGATTGGGACCGAACTGCTGCTAGGGGTTACGGTCGATACCAACAGCGCCTACTTAGCTCGTCAACTAGGTGATGTGGGAGTGCCGGTCGTGCGGGTCACTCTGGTAAACGATGACCTGCCGGTCATGGTAGAGCTGATTCGCCGCGCCAGCGAACGCAGCGAACTCGTGATCTGCTCTGGTGGTCTCGGGCCGACCGGTGATGACTTGACACGCGAGGCCATCGCGCAGGCACTCGACCGGCCACTTGAGTTTCACCAGGAGTTGCTGGATGAGATCGCCGCGCGTTTCGCCACGTTTAAGCGGACGATGAGCCCTTCGAATCGTCAGCAAGCCTACGTACCGCAAGGCGCGTTCGTTATACGTAACCCACGCGGTACGGCACCAGCCTTTGTTGCTGAACGCGAGGGACGATTGATTGCCGCACTGCCGGGGGTACCGAGCGAATTGAAATGGTTGACCGAGCACGCCTTGCTGCCGTTCCTGCGCGAACAGAAGGGCGTCAATACAGTACGGGTTGTGCGCGAAGTGCATGTAAGCGGTCTTACAGAAGCTGCTGCAGGTGAGCGGATCGCAGAGTTCTTTAACCTCCCGAATCCGGTGGTCGGAATTACAGCCAAAGGTGGGCAGCATACCATCCGATTGGCGGCAAGCGCGAACACGCGGGAAGAAGCTGAGGCACTGATAGCTCCGCTGCTGGCGACGATGACTGAACGCTTCGGTACGCATTTGCTCGCTGATGAAAAGCTTGAAGAACATGTAGGGCGCTTGTTGGCACAGCAACCGATGGTGTTGCACCTGCGGGAAACATTGGTCAAGGCACCGGTCTTTCAATTACTGGCCAGCGTTGAGGGAGGACGAGCGGCCCTCAAGGCTGGCAGTGTCATCATTACGGCCAGCACTCGACCGTTGACTCAACTTCAAGTTGAGCATGAGGCGCAGGTGGCGGCTCAACAGGCGGGGAAAGTGGCCAGTCCGGTCTTTGGGTTAGCGGCGATGTGTGAGGGTCAGGCGGCAGAAGGATCGACACTGGTGCATTTAGCGTTGAGCGATGGTATAACCACGGAGTACGCGGCGCGCGGCTTCGACCTGCATATTGAGACGGGTTATGATATTTTGGCTGTCTCGGCCGTCGAAATGCTGCGGCGACGCCTCGAACGAATGGAGTAGGGCGTGTACGTAGGACAACAGCCGCCCGCAGCAACCCTTAAAGCTGCCTTGGGAAATATCCACCGTGACGGGCATTGGTGGTACAAGGTGCTGATCGGGGGAGCACTGCTAACGAGTATTGTTGGCTGGTCGATCGCTGAAGGTTATCAGCTTGAAAGCATCGAAAATATTCAGCGTGGGTTTCCGACGCCCTTGCCGCGCTGGGCCGATTGGAGCACCAAGTTGCTGATCGGCTTTTTCGGGATCATTATTGATTTTTTCTTCTTTGCGTTTCCCTGCCTACTTGGTGCCTTTGGTGTGCTGGTAGTGAGCCTGATCATGGGCATCTGGATTGAAGGGCCGCTGCGCCAGACTATCACACAGGTGCTTGCTATACTCGTTGCAGGTTATGTGGTGCTGGTCTGGGCAAGCAGTGCCGGAATCGTGAGCAAGGTGCTGTTTGTGCGGGACGGCGGCATCAGCGCGGCGCTTGAGACCAAGCTAATACGGCAGGGAT
Source organism: Herpetosiphonaceae bacterium (assembly GCA_013821605.1). Lineage (GTDB taxonomy): Bacteria > Chloroflexota > Chloroflexia > Chloroflexales > Kallotenuaceae > JACDGP01. The sequence continues at coordinate 58,521 of JACDGP010000002.1, read as the reverse complement.
TACGACAACCTGCGCTGACCGCGTATGGACCGGCACGGCTGCAAACGCTGCCATTTTATGCCCTCGCACTGGTCGTACTGGCGCTCGGTTGGTCGGTGCCACTTAGTGGGTGGATACGGCTCGGAGTGATCTGGTTGGGGATGAGCAGCTTTTTTTACGCTCGGCTCGTGGTCGTTCAGTTGTATGCTGCGGCTGTAGCTGAGCTTGAACGGCGCAGGTTTGCTGAAGCTCACAGGCGATAACAGATGTATGTGATGGCATGACCTGGCATCTAGGGGTCCTAGGTGTAGCACTGGTGGTGCTAGCAGGGCTGGATGCACCACTGGCGCTGCTGGCCCTAGGACTCTTAACGTTCAATCATGGCATTGCGCTGCAGCCTGAACTTCTGCCATTTGCACATGGCTGGAGTCTGACCATCATTGCGTTGCTGGCGATCTTGCAAGCATTCGCCAATCTGTATTTTGTCCCGATCCGGGTGCGTGATGGGCAATACCTCGCACCGTTGAGAATGGGCAATGCGCATCTGCACGCGCGCCTGCAATCGTTGCTACGCCCGCTGGTCGCTGCATTGATTGTGGCGGCGGTGCCAACGCCGCTGCCGGTCCAGCCCCTAGCCGTTGCTTGCTTCTTTGGCGGCACGGCAGTGTACTGGTTTTCGGCATGGGTCCGTGAGTATGTTGCTATTGCACGAGGTGCGTTGGTGCTGATGCTGCTGGAAATGACCAAGCATCTGCTGTTGCTGCTGGTGGTGGTGCTGCTGTTGTGGTCGCCACTGTTGGCGCTGAGCGCACTTGCAGTGCTGGCAGGTTTGACAGCCGCTTGGACAGGACGTTTACAACGTGAAAGCCCTCATGTTCCAAGCTATGGAGGTGCTAGTGTTGCAGACGATGCGTAGAGTCTTTACGCGACAAGAACTGCGTTATCCTGCGAACTGGTTATCACTCTTCCGGCTGGTGTTGGTCGCTCCGACCGTCAACTTTTTGCTACGCCCGGACGGTGAGCGGAAAGCATTGCTGGTGATCGCAGTTGGGATGGCGACGGATGCGGTCGATGGTCCGTTGGCCCGGTCACGTGGGGAGGTCTCGGAACTTGGTAAGATCCTTGACCCAATCGCTGACAAGCTGACATTGGACAGCGTCGCGGTGGCAATGAGTGTGCGGCATCATTTGCCGTGGTGGATTACCTATTTGCTGCTGGGGCGGGATGCAGCGATTGTGACAGGCACAGCACTTATCTTTCGCGAGTCGTCGCAGGTAGTGGCATCGAATTACGCAGGCAAAGCAACGACGGTGTCATTGACTGGAGCGTTGTTATTATATATGCTCGATGTCCAGCCATGGGGGCGGCGCCTGCTTAACTTTACGCTGCTGCCGCTGGCGATCTCATTAGTCGAATATGGTCGGCGTTACTGGCGATGGTTACGGGGGCAAGGGTTGGAGGGCCGTTAGCCGAGTGCATAGTCCATGCCGCCATTGGCATCTGGTACGCAGTCGGTAGAAGATGGCACCCATGATGGAGCGGATCTCGACCACACGCGTGTTACCGCTGGTCCTGGAGCGTGGAGATCAGACCAGCGGTAACACGCGTGTCAACACGAACTTGAGATAGCGGCCTTCGGGGAAGTGCGCGGCGACGGGATGATCGAGCGGTTGCCCTGCTTCATGGATGATGATCAGCCGCCGTCCTGCCGCTTGCGCGGCACCGGCCAGCATGGATCGAAACTCATCCAGCCCAACCTGCGCCGTACAACTCGCCGTAGCCAGCAGACCGCCGGGCGCGACACACTGGATGCCTAACGTATTCAAGCGACCGTACGCGCGGAGTGCCCCTGGCAGTTGGCGGCGCGAGTGTGCGAAGCTCGGCGGATCCAGCACCACCATATCGAAGCTGCGCTTGCGCTGCACGAACTCTCCGAGCAGGTCGAAGCAATCGGTGACCATGAAGGGATGCGCGTCAGGGTCATAGCCATTAAGCAGCAGGTTGCTGCGACTTTCTTCGGCAGCTGCGGCGGCCAAGTCACAACTTGTGACCGTGGTCGCGCCGCCGCGCAAGGCATAGACACCGAAGGCCCCAGTATACGCAAAGCAGTTCAGCATGCTCCGTCCGCGCGCATACTCGGCAAGCAGCTTCCGGTTTTCGCGCTGGTCAAGGAATAAGCCGGTCTTTTGGCCTTGCAAGAGATTCGCGCGAAATTGTAGGCCATGTTCACGCACGATTAAGTCTTCAGGAGGTAGCTGACCCCACAGGAGTTGTACCTTGCCCGCATCCACGCTCGTATGTTCGTTACCTTCCTCGCTCCCTTCGCCCCGGTGGCGTCGCCACACAATCCCTTGGAGTGGCGTCGCCGCCCGTAAAGCATCAGAGACCGGCTCCACTAACCCTTCAAGGCTGCTGGCATAACTGCGTATCACGGCAAACGGGCCGTAGAGATCGACCGTGAGCCCCGGCACACCTTCGCTTTCGCCATACAGCCAGCGGTAGGCCGTCGTCTCCGTCCTACGCAACGGCTCGCGGGCCAGCCAGGCCTCCTGGACGCGCGCTCGCAGCCAACGCGCGTCGGGCAACAATGAACGACTGAAGAGTCGGATCGCAATTGCGCCCTCGTCATCCCATAGCCCAATCGCCGAGAAATTGCCCGCACGCACCTCAACCCAACTCCCGCTTTCACGATTCGGCTCGTCATGCAGTTGGGTACGGTAGATCCACGGATGGCCGATGCTCAGCGTCTGACGCAAGCTTGGCTCAACTCTGACGACAGGTAGTTTCATGCTGGCTACTATAAAAGGACCATTGGGCGCTGTCAACGAAAAGCGTCCGTCGCAGCATCCGAGGATGCTTATGGTAGAATGGCTTCGGTTCGCCCCGCCTGCGAGCTCCAACGCAGGGGCCATGTTTGCCCCTAAACCAGTTGATGGATTGATTTATTCCATGTTGTCCCCTGCATTTTACCGGCTGCTCCAGTGTCCGACCTGTAGCAGCCGTGATCTTTATGTCGAAGCCGACGGCGTGCACTGTCTGTGCTGCCAGACCGTCTACCCATTTGGGGATGGCTTCGTTGACCTCATGCCGCGCACTGCGGCCTTTGGCTATGTATCGAAATATGTGACCGAAGAAGCCGAGATGGCCGAAGAACTCGATTACCGCGATCTCGCACCGCCCCTCCTCGCTGCGGGCGTACGCGAGCGCATTTTGCGGCGCTTGCTCCGTTTCCGGCCAAGCGACATCTTTCTCGATAATGGCTGCGGCAATGGGCGCTTCGGGGTCTGGTATGCCCCGGCAGTAGCCCTCTCGGTTGGCAGCGACCCAGCGACCTTGTATGCCGACGAGGCCAAGCAGTTGCTCGCGTTAGCGAAAGCCGACGCACGACGATTACCATTCGCCGACGATGTCTTCGACAAAGCCCTGTCGGTCGATGTGCTGGAGCACTTTCCGCTCGATGTGATCGACGACTATCTACGCGAAACTGCGCGGGTGCTCCGCCCGGGCGGTCGACTGGCCGCCTTCTCGAATACCAAAGAGTTGTCACACTTACAGGCCGTGATCGACGCCTCGAAGCGGCTTGGGCAATGGTTCGTCAACCGTGGCGTTTATGACTTCGAGCGCGAAGCCCGTCGCAAGTCCGACCATGTCAAAGCCTTGCCGACCTACGAGGACGTGCGGGCTGCCATGGAGCGCGCAGGCCTGCGGGTCATCGAGGTGCGCTTCTGGAACACCGTCGTTACGTCGTTTGTCGAACATGTGCTCATGAAGCTCGGCGAAGCGCTCCTAGCCCACAAGCGGCGTCCAGCCCAACCCCACACAGATCATGGGGAAACGCATGGCGGCGAAGGTACACAACGCGAGATTGTGGCGCGCCGCCGCATTCGCAAACAGCTCTCACCGCGCAGCCCGGTCTACTGGGGGCTGTATCTACTCACCTCGTTGATGGAACTAGACGTGATCCTGTGGGGTCGCTTACGCACCGGCCCGTACTTTATCCTGGTTGAGAAGCCGCGGTAGAGCATATGCGCATTTTGATTACCGGCATTACGGGGCTCATCGGTTCGCATCTCGCGGATTTCGTTGTGGCGCAAGGTGAGCACGAGCTATGGGGCTTTAAGCGTTGGCGCTCGTCTGAAGACAATATTCGCCACCTGCGCGACAAGGTGCAGTGGAGCGAAGGGGACATCGAAGATCCGTTCGCGGTCGCGACCGCGATCAAGCATATTCGCCCGGACCGAATCTTTCATCTTGCCGCGCAAAGCTACCCCAGCGAGTCGTGGAGCGCACCAGCTACGACACTCAAAGCCAACGTCATGGGCACGCTCAATCTCCTGGAAGCAGCCCGGCGCTATGTACCGGCTGCCCAGATCCATATTGCAGGTTCTGCCGCCAGCTACGGGCTGATCCGGCCCGAAGATAACCCGATCAGCGAAGAGCGACCACTCCGTCCACTGTCACCATATGGCGTTTCCAAGGCTGCTCAAGAAATGCTCGGCTATCAAGCAGCCCAATCCTACGGCCAGCAGATCTACCTGACCCGCTCGTTTATTCACATCGGCTCACGCCAGGATAGCCGCACCTCTGCTCAAACCTTTGCCAGGCAGGTGGCCGAAGCCGAGGCCGGCCTGGGGCCCACCGTGATCGCAGTTGGCAACCTCGACAGCCGTCGTGACTTCCTTGATGTTGAAGACGCGGTGCGTGGCTTGTGGTTGCTCCTGGATCATGGCACTGTCGGGGAGGTTTATAACCTGTGCTCAGGCCGTGCACCGCGCATCCACGATTTGCTCGACATTTATCTTCAGTTGGCCAACATTCCTTTGCAGGTCGCGACCGACCCGACGCGGTTGCGCCCCGCCGATGAGCCCCTTTTGCAAGGCGACAATAGCAAGCTGTGCGAGGCAACTGGTTGGCAGCCCCAGATTCCACTCGACGAGTCGCTCCGACGGATTCTGGCCTATTGGCGCGACCGTGTCCGGCTGTCGGCAGGCGCATGATGTACGGCGACACACGACGTAACTTGCACCCGCTCTACGTGTCGCCCATTGGCAAGGGCGGTGTCGATCTTGGCATCCAAAATATCACGCGTTCGGTCCAGCGGGCAGGCCATAGCCCCATGCTGCGCCGCCTGCCGCATTGGGCTAACTTCGCGCCATTTGCGGCTCCGTTGCTGCTTGGCCCGCGCTGGTGGCAAGGTTTCGACATCGTCCAGGGGCGCTCGCGCGTCGCCTGGGCACTGAAGCGCCGCGGCCTCCCACTCGTAACGACGGTGCATCACCTCACGACCGATCCCCAGCTCCAACCTTACTCGTCACCGGCACAGCGCTTGTTTTACCATACGCTGGAATACCTCTACGATGGGCTCTCGATCAAACGGGCCGACGGGGTCGTGTGCGTATCACGTTACACGCAACAACAAACGGCGCTAGTCTACGGCAAGCTCAGCACCACCGTGGTCTATGATGGCATCGACACCGACGTATTTGTGCCCACCGCCGACGGTGGGCGCTCCGACCACGGATTGCCAACAACGAATGCGCGTATCCGGCTGCTCTTCGTCGGCAATCGCACCCGGCGTAAAGGCTTTGACCTACTGCCCCAGATTATGGATCGTTTGCCCCTCGACCACACCCTGTTTTATACCGAGAGCTTTCAAACCGTACAAGCAGCACCACCACATCCGCGCATGGTCCCAATCGGCACACCTGATCGAGCTGGTCTAGTCGCCGCCTACCAGAGTTGTGATCTGCTGCTTTTTCCCACACGTGTCGAAGGTTTTGGTATCGTCGCCGCCGAAGCAGGTGCGTGTGGACGTCCGGTGGTAACGACCGACGCTGGGGCACTTCCAGAGGTTGTCGACGATGGAGTAACAGGCTATCTCTGCCGTCGCGATGACATAGACGATTATGTCGAAAAGATCACACGTCTAGCCGACGACCTGCAGCTACGGTCGGCGATGGGAGTAGCCGCACGCGCCAAAATCGTAGCACAATTTGGTTACGAACAGCTGGCGCTGGGGCTCCTCGATGTGTATCAACAACTCCTGAGTACCGGCGCGTGAGCAGCCGGTACTCAGGAGTAGTCCGTTCAATCGTCGCACCGGTATTGCCAGCATCGCAGCCCGGACCACAACGTTTATGTCTACTCGACAGACAGTGGCCTGCATGCTATTATCGCAGGTCGTGAAAGAACCACGGGTGGCTTTAGTCCACGATTACCTCAACCAGTATGGGGGCGCGGAGCGTGTGCTGGAAGCCTTGCATGAGCTCTATCCTGATGCACCAGTGTATACCTCGATCTATGATTCGGAAGCCATGCCTGATGAGTATCGTAGCTGGGACATCCGGCCATCGTGGATGCAACACTTGCCGCAGTGGCGACGGCGTTTCCGGCTCTACTTCTGGCTCTACCCGTTCATTTTCGAGAGCCTCGATCTCCACGACTATGATCTGATCATCTCCTCATCCAGCGCCTATGCTAAGGCCGTCCACCGCCGCGCAGATGCTTGTCATATTTGTTATTGTCATACGCCGATGCGCTTCGCCTGGCGCACGGAGCAGTATGTCGCGCGCGAGGGACTAGGTCGAACCGCAGCAGCTCTGCTCCAACTACTAATGGCACTCTTCCGGCGCTGGGATGTGGCGACAGCGCAACGAGTCGATCTGTTTATTGCCAACTCGCACGAGGTAGCCGGTCGCATTGAACACTCCTATGGCCGGTCAGCACTGGTGATACCACCTCCGGTCGATCTACCGCCACCCGAGCCTCCGCTCCCGGCAGAAGATTTCTACCTCACGGGTGGGCGGTTGGTGCCCTATAAGCGCGTTGATCTGGTTGTCGAAGCATGTACTGCCCTCAAGCTGCCGTTGATTGTTTTCGGGGCCGGGCGCGACCGAGCGGAGCTTGAGCGCGGCGCCGGAGCGACTGTGCGGTTTGTAGGACACGTCGATGAAGCGACGCTCCACGATTTATACCGGCGTTGTCGTGCCTACATTACTGCGGGCGACGAAGATGCCGGTATCCAGCCGGTCGAAGCGATGGCTGCTGGACGGCCCGTGGTCGCTTATGCTGCGGGGGGGACTCTTGAAACGGTGATCGACGGCGTAACCGGACGGTTCTTTCATCAACAAACGGCAGCGGCCCTCGCAGTGGCCCTCGCCCAATCACGGCTTGATGATTGGGATAACAAGCACATTGCTGAGCATGCCCAACAATACCGCCGGGAACGTTTCAAAGAACGAATCGCAGCCAGTATCGCGACGTCTCAGGGAGGTATGATGCATCAATCAGCTAGCATGGAGCAAACTTCGGGTATGCTTGACCCGCAGTAAATTATGGAATTACGACAGTATTGGCAGATTGTTCGCAATGCGTGGCGCATCGTCCTAGGCTTACCCCTGCTGGTCGCGGTGCTGACGGTAGGGCTAGGCCTCCTTTTGCCACGCAGCTATGTCGCTAAAACGTCTATGGTTATCACCCAACGACCGATTGCCACCGTCCAGCCGTCCCTGACGCTACCCGACGAAAACAACTATTACAATTGGGTAGCGACCGAGTATGTCGACGACGACGTTTTACAGGTCGTGCAAACCCAACAATTCGCCAACGACATTCAACACTGGATTGCCCAACAGCATGGGCTAACGCTGGATGCAACTCAAATCAGCAAAAGCATCGGCAAGCCCGATCGTAAACATCGTACTGTATACCTGGCAGTCAACTCAAGCACGCCGCAACAGGCCATCTGGATTGCCCAGGGAGCGACGGCGATGCTGACCGACAACGGGTTAGGTTATTGGAAGCGCGACCGCCAGGGCATCCAACTTGACGTTTCCGTCCTCGATGCACCTGATAAGGCCGTGCCGTCCAAAGGCCTACTGGGGTTAGCCCTTGATGTGATACTGCGGTCGCTGCTGGCCCTGCTGTTGGCAGTTGGCATCGCCTTTTTGCTCCATTACCTTGACCAATCGATCAAAGAGGCGCACGACGTAGAAACCTTAGGTTTCTACGTCATCGGCGCGATCCCCGCGCAAGCAACAAGGAAACGGTAATGCGTTTACAGGACTACCTCACGGTACTACGCAAACGCTGGTGGCTGATCGGGCTCGTTGGCCTATCCGCAGCCCTGGTAGCACTCGGCATCTCGAGACTGCAGCGCCCGACCTACCGAGCGCAAGCCTCATATATCATCTCAATTAATCGGGTGGACTCGGGTGGGTATAGCTTCATCGCCAACGCGCTGAATCTTTTTATCCGCCAAGTCCATAATCCAGACAAATTTGAACAGATTTCGCAAGACTTGCGGCTCGATGTGCCGGCCGAAACACTACTGGCGAATGTACGCATGCAGCCCCAGCCAATCGAATCTACGATCACGATCGAGGCTGATAGTCCTAATACGACCGATCCGCCACGCATTATTAATGCAATCGGTGATGCACTGGTCGCGAAGGTAGCCGAGAAAAATCGGCTATCCGATGGTCAGGATCGTTATCAAATTGATCGGGAAAGCCCCACGCCGGTTTTCAAGGCCAAGCCCCAGACGAAAATAAATACGCTGGCCGGTGGCGTGCTGGGCCTGATTCTGGGCACTTTGTTAGCGTTTGTGCTCGAATATCTAGACGACACGTTAAAGACGCCTGGGGATGTGGAGCGCTTCGTTGGCCTGCCCACGCTGAGCCAGATTCCAGCGGGCACCGCGCAAAGGAGCGTGCGGCGACCGCGCCGTCCAGTAGCCGTTACCGCAGGCATCGTTGAACGAAAGGAACCGTATGCCAAACGCCAGTGATCTGGTTACGATTCGCGAACCCCGTTCTGCTGCTGCGGAAGCCTACCGCGCGTTGCGCACCAACATCCAATTCGCTTCGTTAGATAAGCCGCTACGCACGCTGCTGGCGACCAGCACAGCACCGAACGAGGGCAAGTCAACCACGCTCGCGAATCTGGCCGTCACCATTGCACAAGGCGAGCAACGGGTGATCCTGGTTGACTGCGACCTGCGGCGCCCAACCTTACACACGATCTTTAACCTACCCAACGAGCAAGGCCTCACGACGATGATGTTGCGTGAGGACGCCGGATTATTGGCCCAAAAAACCGATATTCCCGGACTGGTCGTCCTTCCAAGTGGCCCGACGCCACCACGACCCGCCGATATTCTCGGATCGAAGCGGATGAAAGAGATTATTCTGAAGCTGCGCGAATATGCCGATATGGTGCTGTTTGATACGCCTCCGATCAACGCCGTTACGGATGCCGCTGTGCTGGCAACTGCGGTCGACGGGGTGTTGCTGGTCTTTCGTGCAGGCGACACCAAGCGTGACCGAGCGCGTGAGGCCCACCAACTGCTCGACAAAGTCAATGCCAACGTCGTTGGCGTGGTTCTAACTAATGTCAAAGGGGACCAAGCGCAGTATAGCTATTACGGGACATAGTTGAGGCCGCGCTGTTAATCAGCGATAATAGCCCAGTTATGACAAAAACGAACGCGATGCGAGCCCTCGATCAGCGGGGAATTGTGTATACCCCGATCACCTTCGCGCCTACGATTCACTCAGGCGATGGTGTAGCAGCCGCGATCGGTGAGCCCGCCGCGCGGGTCTTTAAGACCCTGGTCGTGCTGCGGGAGCGCGGTCGCCCCCTGCTCGTGATCATACCCTCTGACCGTGAGTTGGACTTGAAGCGGTGTGCGGCGGCGGTTGGCGAGAAGCGCGTGCGGATGGCCAGCCAAAAGGAGGCTGAAACTTTGACCGGGCTGCTGGTTGGAGGCATCTCGGCCTTGGCGCTCCTCGGCAAGGACTTCACGGTTTATCTGGACAGTAGCTCTATGCATTGGGAAGAACTGTATGTTAGCGCCGGTCAGCGTGGTATTAACCTCCGTCTGCGTCCGACCGACCTCATCCATGTGACAGGTGCACAAGTGATTGATTTGGAGGACCTCCAGACATGAGGGGCAACACTAGGCTGGTGCCAAAGGGGATGGGAATACCCGACACCGAGGATTATACGGCGGTGGTCTATTTCCACGGCATGGGCCAGCAGCGCCGGCATGAAGCAGTCAGCAGCCTCGTTCAGCAGCTTGATATGCTCATTGGCAGCCGGCACCAGGCCGATCCGGCGCGCTATCCCGAACCCCACTTGCTGGATCACCATGTTTACGAAGAGCCTGGTAGTGATCCGAGTGAGCCGCAGACGGTCGTTTATCAAGAGGTTCGCAATCCGCAGGTCGGGCCGATGATGATACAGGATGCCCTCCAGCCTACACCGCGCATCCGATTTTATGAAGCGTATTGGGCGCCACTGGCCGTCGGTGGCACCAATGCTGTCTCAGTAGTGTTATGGGTCACTCGGCAATGGCTACGACCTTTTGCCGTATTGCAGGCACCTTGGCGTGAGATGCAAGCACTACGGCTGGCGACGTTGTATGGTATTTTTGAGCAACGGTATGAGCGCCAAGAGGAGCAATTATCCCAGCGCGAGCGCCGGTCGGTACAAGTCCTGCAACATCTGATGGATTGTTACCGCGGCTTTGGGCAGCCGGAAACATATAGCGATCCACGCTATCCACGCGGAACATTCGATGAATTCTTGTTGTATCTCGAAGAGCATCCGCCGCAGGTAGTGCGTGGAGCTCCCGTTCCATTATCAGCACCTCAAGTCAAAGCCTGGGCCATACATTGGCACCGGACGCATATCCAGCAGCAGTGGCGCTACTTGGGCACCACCCTCGTGATGATCTTGGGCTTGTTCGGCTTATTGGCATTAGCGGTAGGTGGCCTTAGTGTCCTCTTATCCGGCCCATTCCACGTCTTGATCCGCTTCATCGCACAGCAGATCGTCGTAGCGACACAAACGCCACCTCCTCGGAGTGCTCAGGGCGTGCCGGTTCCTGCAACCGTGCTAGGGCGGCTGAGGGCGACTCTGGAAGTTGCCAGAAGTGTACTGGCACAGGTAGTGGGCTTTCTGTTACGTGCCAAAGCATCGTTGGCCGCCGTAGCCGCTGCCGGTTTAGTGGCAATCTTGCTCAAGCCGCTGCGCGATCATTTAGGTGATGTGCAACAATACGTCACCTATCAAGAGACCGATGTCAAGTACCAACATAAGCAAGCCATTCTGCAAAACACGATGGCAGTCATGCGGCACATGTTACGCGACGTACACTGTAAGCGCATCGTCGTGGTTGCCCACAGCCTTGGAACGGTGATTGCGCTAGACACAATACTCGGATTGCATCGTCCCCAACGCTTGATGGCCGGAGCTAGCCTTACGGATGATACTAGCCAGATGTTGGCCAAGCTGACCCATTTCGTGACGATGGGCAGCCCCATCAACAAGGTGGAATACTTTTTCGCCACAATGCACTCCAAGATCCCGATCTACCTGCAGGTGGTTAGCGATCTGCGGGGGGATCTCAGTACGGTGCCCTTTAGCTATAGCAACGAGCCGCATGTCCATTGGGTCAATTACTGGGACCAGGGGGATGCGATCAGCGGACCGCTGCATACGATTGTGGGTGAGCATATCGATATCCGGCGACAACGCGTTGATAACGTCCGCATTGCCTCATATCGTTGGCCGAACCCGGCCGGTAGTCATACGGGCTATATTCGCAACCTCCAGGTGCTTGGTAACATTGGCGATATGATTTTTGAGGGGAAGTACAGCTTCGTGCCGAACGAGCCACAAGCCTGGCTCGAAGATATTTACCGGCCACAAGAACAGTCCGGCATTCAAGACTGGCAACGGGTTGGACTCATTACTAGCCTGCTCCTTGGGACCGTCGCGCTCTACGGCTTTTTGTTATGGTTCATCGACCAGCATCCATTGTTTGCAGAATTCGTGGTATTCACAATCATGCTCGTGATCGTCGCACCCTTTATGTGGGGCCTGGTGCAGCTG
>JACDGP010000002.1:0-46634 GCA_013821605.1 Herpetosiphonaceae bacterium | reverse complement strand
CTGGTCGCACGACTGCGCGGACAACCGGTTAACCAAGCACAACCCCCCATGGGAGGCACGCATGCTCCAGCGGCTACTCATTCCAACACACGCGCAGACTGAATTTGTCGACATCACAGACGAGGTCCAGGGGCTAGTTAGTGCAGCACAGGTCGCTAACGCCACCTTGTTCTTGTATTGCCCGCATACGACCTGCGGCTTAACCATTCAGGAAAACGCCGATCCCGGTGTACAACATGATATGCTATTGAACCTGCACCATCTCGCACCACGCAATGACCGCCGCTACCAGCATATCGAAGACAACTCAGCTTCACATCTGCAGGCCAGCATGATGGGCTTCAACTTGTGGCTCTTTGTGGAAGCAGGTCAACTGGTGCTTGGGCGCTGGCAAGCCATCTACCTTTGCGAGTTCGATGGACCACGCCAGCGCACACTGATGGTCAAGCTTGTGCCAGAGGAGTCAGGCGCTGCGTCCGGCTAGCTCTTGAAGCAACTCACAGTAGGCGACTTGACCGCGCCGGAAGCTGCTGAGCCGGAAGAATTCATTCGGCGCGTGAAACTGCTCATCATCTAGGCCAAAGGCGAAGCCAACGGTGTACACGCCCAGCGCACTATGTAGGATCGTGCAGGCCGGAATACTCCCACCACTTCTGGTATACAACGGCTGTTTACCATAGATCCGGTGTAGGACCTTAGCTGCTGACTGGTTGCCCCAATGGTCGGCGGGCATCAGATACGGTCGCCCACGTGCTAGCTCGGGCTGGAGTTGAACGTTGATGCCAGGAGGTGTATGGGCGTGGATGTGATCGGTCACGGCTTGTATGATGTGATCCGGATCTTGATTGGCGACAAGCCGGAATGAGAGCTTCGCGTGCGCATGATTGGGAATAACCGTTTTGATGCCTTCGCCCTGAAAGCCACCCCAGATGCCATTGATCTCTAATGTCGGACGCGCCCAGAGCCGCTCAAGGGGAGTGTAGCCCGGCTCACCGACGAGGGCAGGCACGCCCAAGGTCGCCATATAGCTGGCCGCATCAAATGGCACGGCAGAGAGCAGCGCACGGTCTGCAGCAGACAATTGCTCAACATCATCATAAAAGCCAGCAACGGCAATGCTGCCATCTGCCTTACGCATTGAGTCGAGGATATGCACAAGCGCCGTGATCGGATTTTGAAGCACCCCACCGTATAAACCGGAGTGCAGATCGCTATTAGCACCGCTGACGTCGATCTGAAGTGCGCACATCCCACGCAAGCCGATCCCTAAGGACGGCTGATCTTCGCCCGCTTGGCCACCATCGGCACTTAGAGCCAGGTCGCAGGCAAGCAATTGCTGATGGGCCGCAATACAGGCCGCTAGATGCGGGCTACCAACCTCCTCTTCACCCTCGAACAGAACTTTGAGATTAACCGGCAGGCTACCGGTAGATTTGAGCATAGCTTCCACCGCGAGGATCGGGACCAACATATTGCCTTTGTCGTCGCTTGCACCCCGGGCATAGACCCGACCATCCTGAACAGTTGGTTCGAAAGGCGGATGCGACCACAAGGCCAGGGGATCGGCGGGCTGGGTATCGAAGTGGCCATAGATCAGTACGGTTGGGCGGTCGGGCGCATGGAGCCACTGACCATAGACGACGGGCGGCCCAGTATGTGGCAGGATCTGCACTGCTTCGAGGCCGGCCTGTTGCAGTCGCTGCACGACCCACTTGGCGGCATGTTGCACATCAGTTGAGTGCTCGGGCAAGGCCGACATGCTGGGAATGCGCAAGAAGTCGAGCAACTCCTTGAGGTACTGATCCTGATGTTGATCTAAATAGCTTTGCCAGGTCGGCATAGCGCCTCCTTTCATCGAGCTTACTCCTCCAGTTCGCGGGTGCATCATTTGGCTTGTCCCAGGTAGGACCCACCTCGGGGTCTGTTGGACAAGGATTATTATATGATACCGCTGACATATGCAAGCAAGGCTGGAACAGACCTGTGCTGTTGCCATACTTATTGTATAGAGCGGCGTCTCATGAGGAGCTACCATGATTGACGATCTGAACAGACTCCATCCCACAGGTGAAGGAGCGCAGGGCCAACTACTTGAAGATTGCAGCATTCAAAGTCAAGATGGTCGTATTGCGGTCTATTTTCGCAACCTCGATCAGCATGTGATCCAGGAGATCGCAGAGGCTGATATTGTTCTAGGCTGCGTGGCGTGGCTGACCAATTTCCCGATCCTTGAGGCGCTGACGGTGAAGCGCAATGTGTCGATCATCGTACAAAAAGAAGATTTTCTGCGACACGACGTGCCAGGTCACGAGCAATGGAAGACGCGGCTGCGGGGTTTGTATGATAGCCTCAGTTGCGAACTTGAGCATCACATGTTCGGTGACAACTTGCTTAGCAGCGTCTCGATCAGCACTGTGCATGGGATGGATCCGGTCCGGTGCGTGGGCAATCATAATCGTGATCGCCCGAAGGCCTTTCCGCGTATGCACAATAAGTTTCTCGTCTTCTGCCGCGAGCGTTCGCATGCTGAGCTGTTAGTGTCCAAGCCAGACGGCTATACATATATCGTGCCATATGCCGTTTGGACCGGATCGTTCAACTTCACGACCACAGCCACGCTCTCCCTGGAAAACGCTCTCGTGATCAATGAGAAAAATACGGTGCGTGCGTACTATCGCGAGTATGGACAGATTGCCGCACTGTCGGAGCGGCTTGATTGGGCGCGTGAATGGGCCGCGCCGGAATGGCAGATCGAGGGCTGATGGTAGGATGCTAAGCCCCTGCGTTGCACGTAGATGCCGGTGCCTTGCCTAGGCCGCTCGATCCGGGGATTGGTGAGCTTCCTTTCAAACAGTCAGCGCTCGCCGCATAAGGCTTTAATGTCTGCCAGGCGCTCCTCGGCTGCCTCAACGCCCGCCTGCAGGGGACCATCCATATCTTTGAAATCTAGTGAGCCATAGGTATCAACGCGCGGGCGCAGCAAGATGTCCGGCGGGTCATCGGCCAGCCGCTTTTGGTGCAAATGCCAGGTCATGACCCGCACGGAGCGCCACATCGACGAGAACATATTGGGGCCCTGTAGGGCATCAGCTCCGCTAAACAACGCGAGCGGCAGCTGGAAGCCCATAATCGCGCTGACCGGGTTACTCCAGGGCCGGTCGGTTGTGAGCGCGGGGTAGACATCGACTGCAATGATTTTGTCGGCCCCTTGCTCAACGGCGACGTGGGTCGCCAGGCTATCGATGACGCCACCATCGGCCAGTTGCATGTCACCGAAAGGCACCGGCGGGAAAAGGCCTGGGACCGCAGTCGTGGCCAGCAAGGCGGGCACAAGCGGACCCGTCGTGAGTGGCACTTCGGTGCCGTCGAGCATGTTGACCGTCATCAGGGTGACAGGGATACGGAGATCGGCAAAGGTTTGTTCCTCAAGCAGGTGAGTGAACTGCTTGCGTAGCCATTGCTGGCGGGCACGCGAGGACAGAAGCCGGACGTTGCGAAGTGCATACGGCTGGGGTTCGACCATCACCATCGCCCGTCTGGTCCATTGAGCAATCTGATCGGGGGGCAGGCCCAGAGCAAAGAGCACGCCGACAATACCGCCCATGCTGGTTGCCACGATACGGTCAATGGGAATATGCTCACGTTGGAGCACCTCTAACACGCCAATATGCGCCAAGCCACGACTGCCGCCACCGCCTAGCACCAGGGCAAGCGTTGGACGTGTCAAAGGCTATCTCCTTCACGCTCGGGTACCGGCTTGCCATTTGTTTGCGCGCTGGGCTCCTCAACAAGCAAACGCCGGAGGACCTTGCCGATAAATGATTTCGGCAACTCTTGACGAAACTCAACCTCCCACGGCACGGCATACGGTGCGAGGCGCCGCCGACAAAGATCAAGTAGCTCTGCGGCGGTGAGATTGGTGCCTGGGCGAGGTACCACAAAAGCCTTCACATGCTGGCCGGTCGCTGCGGTACCGACCCCAACCACCGCAACTTCCCGCACCTTGTTATTTTCGTAGATGACCTCTTCGACATCGCGTGGGTAGACACTGTAGTCGCCGGACATGATGGCGTCGCGCTTGCGACTGATGATCTGAAAATAGCCATCGCCATCGCAGACGGCAACGTCGCCGGTATACAGCCAGCCGGCTTTGAGGACGGTTGCCGTATCGGTTAGCGCATCATCACCCCAGTAGCCTTGCATCACCTGTGGTCCCCTGACCACTAATTCGCCGACTTCACCGGCAGGCAGATCTGCACCGGTCAGCAGATCCACAATCTTCGCGTCGGTATTGGGAATCGGAACGCCGATCGAGCCCGGCTTGCGTACACCGTAGAGTGGATTGGCATGGGTCACGGGTGAGGCTTCGGTCAAGCCATAGCCTTCGACCAAGCGACCACGCGTTAGCTTTTCGAACGCTTCCTGCACTTCAACGGGCAAAGGGGCCGCCCCACATAAGCAGGCTTTGATCGAGGCAAGGCCAAAGGAGCGGACATTGGGAGCCTGATTGATCGTGGCATACATGGATGGAACGCCCGGGAAGAGCGTGGGCTTATAGGTTTTGACCTGCTCAAGCACCTGGTCGACCTCGAAGACCGGTAGCAGCACGATAGTCGCTCCCAGCGCCACCGGCAAGTTCATGGCGTTGGTCATACCATAGCTGTGCACGAGCGGGATAGCGGCCAAGCAGATTTCTTGGCCATACACAAGATCTGGAATCCAGTGGCGGATCTGGACGGTGTTGGCTACAAGGTTGGCATGCGTGAGCGCCACACCTTTCGGTTCTTCCGTCGTACCGCTGGTAAAGATGATCGCGGCGAGGTTAGCGGGTGTGACGTTGACCTGTGGGGCGTGGGTAGGGGCATCGTGCATCAGCACTGCCATTGAACTGCCGACGGCCTGAGCCAAGACGGTGTCCTCCGCCGCGTCTGCGTCCATGCTCCAGCGTGCCACGAGTTGCTTGTAGACGTGGGGCGCAACCGCGCGTTGGAAGCTGGCCCACACGACATGGTGGACAGCACTTCCGTCGAGCACTGTTTTAGCTAAACGCCCGAAGCTGTCTAGGGTAATAATGATCTGCGCATCCGTCTGCTGCACTTGATGAATCACCGAGGCAGCATCAGCATCAGGGTTGGACAGTACGACCACACCGCCGATCTTCAAAATCGCATAATAGGCGATCACCAACTGCGGCATGTTCGGCAACACCACCATCACGCGCTCACCAGGACGGATGCCGAGCCCATGTAGAACATGAGCAAAACGATTGACCTGTTGGTTGAGTTCTTGGTACGAGAGCTCGGTACCATAGAAAATGGTGGCAGTACGCTTGGGAACCCACTTAGCCGCACTTTCTAAAAAGGAGGTGAGGGGTCGACCGGGAATGGGCACAGTAGGCGGTGTTTCCGGACTGTAGCTTTTGATCCAAGGGCGATCACGTAATGGGTAGGGTGTACCCACAGCCTGACGCCATGAACTCTGCGGATCATTACCGATGAAGCGTTCAATTGCCCGGTTAACTGCTTCATGACGCTCAAGCTGCACCTTATGCTTGGCCGAGCCAACATCATAGAGCTCAGCATGAGGCACCATCTTGCCCACATCGTCGAAGACATACCGCGGAAAATAACTATCGCGCTCGCCGGTCACGATCAAGCAAGGGACCTTCAGGTTACGCAAAAGCGGCCAGCCGCGCCAGGTACGCAGGTTGTTGGCCATCATGCGCTTCAAGACATGGAGCTCGGCGTTCCAGCGGGGGCGATATTTCCAAAAAGGCCGGATAAGCATATTCGGAACACGCAATAACAAGTCGGCAGACTGTGGCAAAGGATATTCACCGGCAGTCGCGATCAGAACAAGCTTGGCTAGCCGGGCGGGGTGAGCAGCTGCATACTCGATGCAGATCGCGCCGCCAAACGAGTGACCAACTAGAATAAACGTTGGCGGTAGGTGGAGCGTCTCAACGATAGTTTCGAGATCAGCAACCAGCTCGGCCATGGTGTATTGGGTGTATGGCGCGTCACTCTGGCCGTGACCACGGAGATCGGGCGCGACGACACGGTCCTTGCGCGCGAAGTAGTTGATCTGAAACTCCCAGCTTTCCAAGCTCCCGGCGTAGCCATGCACAAACATGACCGTTTGCTTGGCACCTTCTGGCCACAAGTCTAGGACGCTGAGCGAGGCATTGGCGAGCCCGCGGATCGGAACTTCCACCCGATAGAGATCGAAATCAAGCTGGATATCCTGCCGCTTCATGCCTCGCAGCTTTTGCTTCATCGCATCGTCCTTTATCGGTTGCAAACGGAGGTCCGTAGGCCGAAATTGGTGCTAGTGCTTGTCTCGCTTAGTATAGACGGTTTAGCAAGAGGTCAGCCTCTTGCTGAGCATGGCGCGACCGGATCAGCAACGTCGACGTGGCAGGGACCGTGTGCTGTGAAATCGATGATTACCTTATACGTTGAACAGAACATTGACATATCTTCGCAAGCACATGATGGAGTGGAGGCAGCTTCAGAATTGCAATCAATTTTGATTAGCCGTGCTCAACCCACTGTACTCGCCACGGTGAGGCCTCGAAGCGGTCGGGCCAGTATTCGGTCTGATGCACGATTTTGCTATCACGTACGGTTGAAAAGGTAATGGCACGGTCGCTGCGCACGCCATCGGTGACCATCACTTCCGTCGCGACTCCACCGGGGTCGGCAACGATCCGCATGAGCGTGATCTGCCAGCGGCCCGTCGCCGGATAGTGCTCATTGATCGACACAAAGTTTTCTCGTCCGCGAATACGCTCGCCTGATTGGGGCCACTCGAGCATAAACTCATCATGCAGCAAATCGCCCGCCGCGCGAAAGTCATTTGCATTCATCGCAGCCCAAAATTGCTCGACAACGTACCGGCTCTCCTCACTACTCATACTGTCAATCTTCCTTTCGTATGCATGTACCACATCATAGAAGGTGGCACGCATGCTGCGCAACTGCGAGCTACGTGGGTGAGATTGCTATCCACCATCGCTTATTCCACACTTCCGTGCATAAGCAGCAGGAAAACCTCCATCGGGTTTTCCTGTGCCCAGCCAATATCCCAATCAGCGAAGCCGAGACTGTGGTAGAGGGCGGCTGCGTTCTGGTTCTCACGGCGATGACTGGTAGCGATCACCTCGACTTCTGGATACAACTTGAGTCGGCGAATGACTTCAAGCATAGCTGCTCGCCCATAGCCCTGACGTTGATGTGCCCGATCAATCATGAGTCGTTCAATAAATCCCACACCCGCCGTTACCTCATACATCGTGAACCCTATCATCGGTACAAGCGGCTGAGCGTAGCCACGCGCCGTAACGTCATAGATCGCCAGAGGTACCAGCGCAGGATTTACAGATGCTTCTGCCAGCGATTTGGCATTTGACGCGACCAGGCTGTCTTGTGATTCGGCAACTTGGAGGTTCAAGCTTTCCTGGTAGTTGGCAGTTGTCATAGGTCGGAGATGTACATTGGTCATGCGGAACGTCCTTGCTTTACACATTGTCATGTTTGGTAGACTAACATACGCGCTTGGTCCATCATGACTATGCAGGAGACGTTATGTCACGCATACTCCATGGTACACGTTACGTACGGCTGTGCTAGCTAAAATGGTATAATACGATTCCCGCAAGCGAAGATACACCAAAGGATTACAATGAAGCTACACATCCTTGCCATCCCCTGCCTGTTGCTTATATTCCTAGTTCCGACCGCCCGCCTCCAAGCCGCGCCGCGCTGCTTTCCTGAAGCAGCGCCCGCGATCACCGCGTGCATCGACGGCCGGTTCCAGGGCTTCTGGGAGCGGCAGGGAGGTTTGGCCGTGTTTGGCTACCCACTAGGCGCCGCGGCACCAGATCACGCGCAGCCTGGCGCGCCCCTGACACAACGCTTCGAGCGTACCTGGTTAGAGTTGCACCCGGAACATCAGGCTCCCTATGACGTGCAACTTAGTCGAGCCGGAGCCGAGGTATTGGCGCAGCACCACCAGGATTGGACAGCTTTTCCTAAGGGTGACCCGTCCACAGACCATTTCTTTCAGGAGACCGCTCACGCTATCGCTCCACAGTTTTGGGGCTACTGGTCAAGTCATGGGCTGGAGTTCGATGGGCAGCCTGGAACGAGCTTAGCCGAGTCCGTAGCCCTGTTCGGTTTGCCTTTGTCCGAGCCACGTATGGAGGTGAACAGCACTGATGGGCAGAGCTACCTAACACAGTGGTTCGAGCGAGCGCGCTTCGAATACCATCCTGAGCATGCCGGTACACCTTACGAGGTGGAACTGGGCCTGTTAGGGCGCGAGCTTAACAGTGCTGATAACGGACCAGCCACTCAATCTAGTTCCGCGCCAGCTACGGTCGTACTACAACCAGGTGGCTTTATCCAAGCCTCCGGCTCGCAGTTGACGCGCCTTGGACAAGCCGTGCAGGTCAAGGGCGTCAACTACTATCCGCAGGGCCGGCCCTGGCTGGATATGTGGAACGCCTGGAATGGACCGCAGGTTGCACACGAGTTGGTCCAGGCACGCGATCAACTCGGCATCAACGCTGTGCGGGTACTGCTACCCTACGATACCGACTTCGCGAGCACGCACGACGGGCAGATCAGCCCCGAGCAACTTGGACGGCTGCGCGAGATGGTGCAGATCGCCGGGAGCCTTGACCTGCGTGTGATCGTCACATTGTTCGATTTTGACCAAATTGTGCCAGCCCGCGGTGGTCGCGAGGAGCAGCAGCGTTTGCACTATCTGCGCACGTTGCTGGGCAACTTCGTGGGCGATGATCGAATCATGGCCTGGGATATCCACAACGAGCCAGATCAATATGATGCTTGGAAGCAGGGACAAGCACCTCAGATGCTGGACTGGCTGGGACGGATCGCTGATGAAGTGCACCACGATGCTCCCAATCATCTCGTCACCGTCGGCATGGGCTATTATGAGGACCTGTTACGGGCCGCTCCGGATGGTCGTCGCCCCATCGACTATAGCGATATGGTCAGCGTACATAGTTACAACAGCCAAGACCTGGCCCGCGAGCTTGATGAACTGCGCACAAGCACGAGCAAGCCGCTCGTCCTGGAAGAGTTTGGCTGGCCAACCGGTATCACCTGTCTGAACCGCAGCTACAACGAAGCTGCGCAAGCGCAGAATTACCACGACGCGCTTGCGGCGGCAAGCGGGCGGATGGCGGGAGTATTCGCTTGGACGCTCCGCGATTTCGACTCGGGGCCGTCGGGACGTTGGGATACCCGCGAAGAGCACTATGGCCTGTACCGGGCTGATGATAGCCTCA
Source organism: Herpetosiphonaceae bacterium (assembly GCA_013821605.1). Taxonomy (GTDB): domain Bacteria; phylum Chloroflexota; class Chloroflexia; order Chloroflexales; family Kallotenuaceae; genus JACDGP01. The sequence continues at coordinate 37,318 of JACDGP010000002.1, read as the reverse complement.
AGGCCGCTGCAGAGCCTTTCCAGGCCTACGCCGCGAGGCCATTGCCGAGCCTGTTCCATACACATCTACCACTGACCGCAACCGGGCCGAACCCGATCGATGGGCCGCAGGCTCCGAAGCTCATTCCGGGAACGGGGCACTATGTTAAAGGTCTCTTCCGTGAGGCCTGGGATCTCTTCGGCGGCGCCGCAAGCTTTGGCCCACCGATTACTGAAGCCTTTGTGCTGCCAGGTGATGTGCCCCAGCATGACCGGGTCGTGCAATACTTCGCGGCGGGAGCACTCGAGCTGCATCCTGAAGCCTCGGCGATGCCAGACTTTTTCACGTTAACACTACCCGATCAGATCATGCGCCAGGTCGTGCCACTGAACATCGGGACGACATATGCGGCAGGGCATGTACGTACGGAAGGCGGGCATGCGGTTGCCGACATCTTTAATTCCTTTTATAAAGGCGCGCAGGGTAGCTGGCGACTCGGCGCGCCGATAACAGCAGCACTCACCGAGAGCCTCGACGGGACATCAACGCCGGTTCAGTATTTTCAGAACGGCCGGCTTCAGGTGAATCCAAAAACGGGAGTGATCGAGGCGGGCAATTTGGGACAGTTAGTTTGGCAAGCACAGTGTAATGCGGCACAGTAAGCAGCAGACGAGCCACATTCACAGCGTATTCTCAGCAAGCTCTAAGCTAAGGTGTGGGATTTAGCGCTATGCTTACGGTTGTAACGGAGCAACCCGGCGCAAAGGATTGCCCAAGCGTAGCGGTAAACAGCTCCAGAATTTCACGCAAGGAGAACTCGGAATGCAACGGAGAACAATTGTCACGACGGCAGCCGTCTTGGTTGGGCTAGCTGTTGGCTTGGTTCTGAGCCCGACGGTGCGCACCACCATCGCTAATGCCCAGACCACAACGCAAACTACCGGTACCAAGACTGATTTCAGGAGTATCTTCCTGGATAAACTGGCTGCAGCCCTGCATATTCAGCGACCTGCGCTCGATAGCGCAGTCAAGGATGCCAGCTCGGGTACGGTAGACGAGGCGGTCAAGCAAGGCAAGCTGACGCAAGCCCAGGCTGACAAAATGAAGGCTGCCATCCAAAGCGGCAACTTCAACGGTTTCTGGGGCGGGCGCGGTGGCATGCGCGGCGGAATGGCCGGTGGTCAAGCGATGTTCGGCGTAGAGCAGGCCATGCTGAATGCGGCAGCCAAGACGTTGAACCTAACTCCGCAGGCGTTTATGCAACAGTTGCGTAGTGGTCAGACTTTAGCACAGCTAGCTCAGGCGCATAACACGACTGAGCAGGCGGTTACAAACGCGGCACTGGCGGCGGCAAAAACGCAGCTGGACACGGCGGTCGCCAATAAAACGCTGACGCAGGCCCAAGCTGACGCCTTCTACGCGAAGCTTCAGCAGGCCGGCACGAACCTGTTGAACCACCAGGGACGTGGCTTCGGCCGGCCCAACCGGTCAGCGCCTGGCACACCTGCGACGCCGCAGGCACCGAGCACAACACCGGGAGTTTAACGGCACGTAACCGTCTAAACAACTAACACACGGAGCGGCGGACGAAGACTCGTCCGCCGCTTTGCTTGCCCGTTTCACAAGTAATGGACAATAACGACTAAGGTATAATGGGCACTTAGTTGAGCCAAATGGCTGGGGTGGCTTGCACGGAAGCGTGCTGCCTCGCACTAGCGATGTGACCGATGGACGATACGCAGCAGCAATCCTCAATGTTGATCAATGGTCAACTCCTTACCGCCGCCCAGCCCGTTAAGGAGTGGCAGCCGATTACACTTACCTGCAACCCGCATGGACAGGGTGATACTGTTCGTCTGCGCATTGGTACGGAGGATCTGGGAGCACCGACGCTCAAGCTTGGCGATGCTAGATGGCGCTGGACGTGGAATCCAGAGAATCGGACCGGGAGCTTCCCGGTGGTGCTGACGGTAGGTGCAGACAGCGAGACGTGGTCGCTGACGGTTGTGCCGAGCAAACTGCGCCTGGAGCAGTATGAGCGGCTGTTACAGGAGGTCCAAGCCACAGCACTGGCACTCATGCTCGCGCTGGGCGGGGGCAAAGTTGGGAGCGAAGGAGGACCGCGTGTAACAGAGCGTTCACTGCTGCTCACATGGCCACAGCTTGAGCAGCAGGTTATGCACGCAGTCGACTTGGCGAAGGCGATCGCACGCAGTCCACAGGAGCTACCAAAACGGACGATCACATCCCGGCCACTCTACGAGCTCGATACCATTGATGGTGCGGCCTTGGCCAATCTCGCCAGCCAACCGCTTGATGAAGTTGGGGCCGCTACACTGCCTACACTGCAAACAATGTTGCAGCCGCTTGGTCATACAGGGGTCGGTTCCTTGCCGCACAGCATCACCGTATCAAGCACCGCTTCTTCGCATGATTGTTTGGAACATCGCTTATTGCGGGGTGTGATTGACCGTTTGGCACAACGTGTCACCGAGAGTGGCGCGATCATGCAGCGTGAACAAGAGCGGCGCACACGCTCAGGGCTGGGGGCCGGGCTGATCCGCGAACTGCAGTTGGGGCAGCAACGGGCGGCACGTGAACTGCGGCGCGCACAAGCGCTTCCACTGCTCGACGGTCTGCCCGCTGCAACACATTGCATTACACCGACCCACTTGATGCGCCACGACCGGCGCTATCGCGCGCTGTATGCGCTCTGGCGCTCGTTACGGGAGATGCCCCAACTGGCCATCGATAGCCCGTTATGGAGCTTACCGCTGGCCGATCTCCCAACACTGTATGAGCAGTGGTGCTTGTTGTGGACGGCTGCGAGCCTGCTGGAGTTCGGTGAAGTCGAGCAGCAGAGTTTATTCCGGATCGGCGCAGCCCATGGGCTGACCTGGACGCTGACGCTCGCCGAAAATTGTCCGCTGCTGGTCCTACGCCAGCCCAATGGAGGCCGGGCGAAGCTGTATTATCAACGCCGTTACCTGCCGCTGGCGGGCCACCACGAAGGGTGGGGCTCACTCGATCCGTTTCTGCGTATTCCAGATATTGTGATCGAGCTGGAACAGGAAGGGCATAGGCCTATGAGTCTGCTGTTGGACGCCAAATACCGGGTTATGCCCGACGGCAGTTTGCCGCAAAACGCGCTCGATACGGCCTACACCTATCGGGGTGCCGTGGGCTATAACGGCCTGCCGGCCACGAGCGGAGTGTGGCTGCTGTTTCCAGGCACCACGCCGGTGCTGGCGGGCGACGTTGGCGCGCTGCCGACGCTGCCCGATCATACAAACGCTTTACAGGCCATACTTGAGCGAGTGATGAGGACCGATGCAGCAACAACCTGAGGCTTTTTTGCTCTTGCCAGCGGGTGGGCTGCCTGCAGCACTCGTGGCATGGCTAGAGGCACAGTCCGAAGGGCCGCTTTTAGTCGCGTTTGACCGGCTGCCGAACGGCGATTGGGCACTGCAAGCCTTGCCGGATGTCGACCCGACTATGGTGGCGCGCTTGCGGCGGATTTTGGCGCAGCATGCTGACGTACTCCGACGACTCACATGATCGACATTCCCAACCTCGCCGAGATCCTGGTGATGCATGAGCTGCTGCTCGAAACCTTCGGCGGCATGCGTGGCATCACAGAGCAAGGTTTTGGTAAGATCGAAGCGGCGATAGCCGCACCTCACCAGTCGATCTTTGGCGAGGATTTGTATCCCGATCTCCCGGCAAAAGCGACAGCCTTGTTCTTTGGCCTGGCGCGGGCGCATGGTTTTTCGGATGGCAACAAGCGTGTTGCACTGGTGGCCTTGATCGACATGCTGTCGCGCAATGGCTACCAGCTCGCATGTGATGACGATACCTTGTATCAGGGTGTTATGAACAGCGCTGACAGCGGCACGCGCGCTACAGCCGAGGAATGGATCAGATCCTATTTGGTCAAAGCTGCATGATCAACTATCTTTCAGAGTTCGATGTGCGTAGAGTGCGACGCGAACTCGCACAGGCGACAGGTGAACGCTTCGACCTGCTCAACCACGACGGGCTGTTGTCGGCCTTGGCCGCGCCTAAGCAGACGATGTTCGGTGAAGAGTTGCATCCAACGCTTATTGACAAGGCGGCCACGCTGTTTTTCCTGCTGATTAAGAATCATCCTTTCTATGACGGCAATAAGCGCATTGCGCTGATCGCCCTCCGTACATTCCTTGCGCAGAACGGCTGGGTGCTACGTGCACCAGATGAGGAAGCACTTCCGTTCGCCAAGCGCATCGCCGCCACTGCTAACGACACGACCGCCATTTATAGCTGGCTCCAGCACGTTGTTGAAGAGCAACCGAGCACCCGGCGCTAGTCGAGGTTGCGAACGGGCGGATGCAGTCAGCCCAGCATCAAGCAGCAGTTTCCAGCAACTGCAAGATTCCTTCTAAAGGTATCGTGATCCAGTCGGGACGGTTATTGAGCTCGTACACCATTTCGTAGATGGCTTTATCAAGTAGATAGATGTCAAGGAGTCGTTGGAGCTCCGCACGGGTTTGCGGTAAGAAGGTGGCTTGTCTGGTCGCTGCTAGATAGCCGTTCAAGAAGGCGGTGCTGGCCCAGCGGTGCCACGCACGGGCCCAGCCATCCTGCGGTACAGCTTCGGCCGGGTGGCCGAACGGTCCGGACGAGCGGCTGCGTAAGGCGGCATAGGGAGCATAATGCAACGAGCGAAGCATACCGGCCACGTCCTGGAGTGCGGAGCTTTTACGCTGGCGCTCGTTCAATGGTCGGGCAGGCTCTCCTTCAAAGTCGATGATGAAGAAGTCTTGCCCGGTAAAGAGCACCTGCCCAAGGTGGTAGTCACCATGGCACCGGATCCGCAAAGCCGTCAACGGATGGGCCAGGAGCGGCTCGAAACGATCCAGGATCGCCTCTTCACGGTCAAGCAGGGCCTGTGCGGATGGCTGCGTCGCTTGCGGCAGATGCGCCAGGGCATTGCGCAATGTGCTGAAGGCACGGCGTGCCGCTGCCGTTGAGGATGCATGAAAGGCGCGCTGAAACTCCTCTGTGAAAAGCTCAGGCGCAAAGCTCGTCTCAGTGGAATTGGAGGCTAGGGCGACGTGGAGTTCACCGGTACGTTGGCCAAGGAGGCGGGCCGATTCGGCATACCTCCCGAGTGACGCCTGCGCTTCAGGGGACAGTGGCTGTGCGGCAAGGGCCAATAATTGGCCAGTTGATAATGCAGCGGCTTGGGGCGCGGCTTGCTCGGTTGCCGTGTGCTTAAAGTACGCCTCTAATTCTTCCAGGGTGTAGCTCCAAGCATCACCTTGATTGGGCACAAAGCCCTGGAGAATGGCAAGAGTCATGGGTACGCCATCCTGCGGTCGGTACTCCAAGGCACCGGCTACGGGCGGGACATGCGCAAATGCTGTATGCTCCGTGAGGAAGCGACCGATTTCGAGATCGGGATTGATGCCGCTTTCAAGCCTGCGAAAGAGCTTCATGATGAAGCGATCACCGTAGATTACCGACGTATTGCTTTGCTCGGCATTGACAATCCTGGGATCGAGCACGGGGCTGGAGGAACCGAGAAGTTGCTTAAATGCGCCCGTTGTAGAAGGCAGCAGTTGCCCTTCGGCGGACTGAAGCAGCTGGCCATCTCCGATGGTAGTCAGGAGTGCAGAACAAAAGGCCGGCTCCACGAGGGCGTCGTACAGGATGCCCTCGATCCCATTACCGCTCATTTTCACGCGTGCAAGGATTGTACGGTATTGCTCAGCTACAAGCCGGCGTGCCCGCTCTCCGGTAGCGAAGGCCAGCGGCAAGACATAGATTTCTGTATCCCCGTCGGTATAATCAACTTCGAGCCACGACAGGTACGCCTGCTCATCCATAAACGCAAGAGGCAGTGTGCCGGCGATATGGACTGCGTTGATCGTGCGGGCTTTACCCCCAAACCAGCGCCGTCCCTGTAAATAGGCCGGGAAGTAGCGGGCTAGGGTGTGCGTTTCCTGGCCCTGCAGCAGGGTAACCCACTCGCCGTTGATTGTTATGGTGGGGAGGTCGGGAGCTTCGGTGCCGCCGGATTGGTGCTCGTTTGTTCCAGTCATAAACCTCGGGTCTCCTGCTAAGAATCAGAGGTAGTAATCGAAGTCCTGCTCGGTGTGGACCCGGCGGCGGATGGCGAAGATATGCGCAGGCACAGTATGCGGATTGAGTTCAACATAGTTACGTGTGCCGTGCCACAGGTAGCGCGTGTCGGTTAGCAGATCATGCGCTTGGTAGGGCTGCCGTGGGTCGAGGCCGAAAGCGTCGAGTGGCAGATCCAACATGGCCGCTTGCGTGTAGTGCGGGTCGAGATTGACAACAGTGAGGATGATATTCGCTAGGTCATCAGTGGTCTTGGTGTAGGCGATCAGTTGATCGTTATCAATATGGTGAAAATGCAGGTTCTGGTAGCTCTGGAGAGCGGCGTTCTCGCGGCGGATGGTGTTCACGCGAGCGATCAGGTTTTTTAGACTGTCGGGGTGGTCACGATCCCAGCGTTTGATCTCGAACTTCTCGGAGTGGAGATATTCCTCTTTACCAGATGCGAGCGGCGTGTTATCACACAACTCGTAGGCCGGGCCGTAAATGCCGTAGCTGGCACCGAGGGTAGCAGCCAGGATCAGACGGGCCACGAAATTCGGGCGACCGCCGAACTGAACAGATTCGGGCAGAATGTCGGGTGTGTTCGGCCACAAATTGGCCCCAAAAAATTCGCGCACCTCGGTCTGGGTGAGCTCCGTGAAGTATTCGATCAGCTCCGCTTTGGTATTGCGCCATGGAAAATAGTTGTACGACTGGCTAAAGCCGAGCTTCGCCAGCCGGTACATGAGCTTGGGACGGGTAAAGGCCTCAGCAAGGAAGATCGTCTCGGGATAGTCACGGCGGATTTCGCCGATCAGCCATTCCCAGAAAGCAAAGGGCTTGGTGTGCGGATTGTCGACCCGAAAGATGCGCACGCCCTGCTCGATCCAGAAAAGGATAATGCTCTTGAGTTCCTGCCAGAGTGCTTGCCAGTCCTCGGTTTCGAAGTCGAAGGGGTAGATGTCCTGGTATTTTTTGGGGGGATTCTCGGCGTACTGAATGGTTCCATCAGGGCGATGCCGAAACCACTCTGGATGTTCGGTGACATACGGATGATCGGGAGCACATTGAAACGCGATGTCACCGGCAAGCTCAAGGCCATATTGGCCGGCCGTCGCCAGCAAATGGTGGAAGTCAGCTAGTGTGCCCAGTTCGGGATGGATCGCCGTGTGGCCGCCCTCAGCGGAACCGATGGCCCAGGGACTGCCCGGATCAGCCGGACCGGCAACAGTGGTATTGTTGGGCCCCTTACGGAAGCTCTGGCCAATGGGCGATAGCGGCGGGAAGTAGAGCACGTCGAAGCCCATGGAGGCCACATAGGGGAGTTGCTGCTCAACATCTTTAAAGGTCCCGTGGCGGCCCGGTTCAGGCGACCATGAGCGCGGAAACAGTTCGTACCAAGCACTAAAGCGTGCCTTGACGCGATCAACCACGATCCCTAGTTCGCGGTGGTAGGTGCGAGCAAAGTAACGCTCAGCATGCCGGTACATTAACAATGTCAGTTCGGGCGATAGGGCTTGGCGGATTGCCTCGGCGCCGCCACCGCGCAATGTCGTGGCGGCAGCCTGGAGCGTGTTACGGTCCGGAGCGGGAGCACGTTGCGCCGCATCTTCTACAAAACCTGCACCGATCTGCAGATCGACGGTGAGATCCTGGTTGGCCTCAACGCGCTTGACGAAGTCACGGTGCCAGGACTTAAAGCGATCAACCCACGCTTGTACGGTATATTGGGCCGGACCGACCAGTGAGACGACGAAACTACCGCGCCAGCGATCATTAACCAGTTGCTCCATGGGCACTTCGGCCCATTCTGACTCAGAGCCCTGGCGATACAACAAAACACAGGAGACGGCGTCATGGCCATCGGTGAAAGCGTCGGCCTCAACGACAACCTGCTCGCCGACCCGCCGCTTGATTGGGAACCGGCCACAATCGATCTCCGGCTCCACACCTTCAATAACTACTCGCTTTCGGCCTTCTTCGGTCAGCACTGGGATCTCCTCGTTAGCGCGTCGTGTTGAGCATACGCAAAGAACGTGAGCCGCAATTTCTATAGCTCGTCATCAAGAGTCTTACCCCGATTAGGACGATTGCTTAAGGGAGCGATACAATTCGAGTGTCTTGTGGGCGATGGCCGTCCAGCTAAAGTGATCTTCAACCCGCTTACGCCCGTTGCGCCCAAAGGTGGCCCGCAGTTCGGGGTTGAGAGCAACTTGGTTGATGGCCGCCGCCAAGTCTTGGGAGAACTGCTGCGGGTCAACCGGGTCAAAGGTACCTGCTTTTAGTTGCAATGGAACTAAAAGCCCAGTCTCGCCGGGAACAACGACCTCCGGGATGCCACCAACCGCCGACGCGACGACAGCCGTCTCACAGGCCATCGCTTCAAGATTAATAATGCCGAAGGGCTCGTAGACGGATGGGCAACAAAAGACCGCCGCGTGCGAATAAAATTGGATCACGTCCGCTCGTGGCAGCATTTCCTGAATCCAGATAACGTTCGAACGGCCTGCAGTGACCTCTGCGGCCCGCTCGGTCATCTCGCGACCGATCTCCGGCGTATCTGGCGCTCCAGCGCACAGGACGACTTGAAGCGAAGGATCGATGGAGGGGATGGCGTTGACCAAGTGGATAATGCCCTTCTGACGGGTAATACGCCCGACGAACAACACAAACGGCTTGGTTGGATCGACACCGCGCTTCACCAATGCGTCGCTAGCGGGGGTCGCACGGTATTCATCCAGGTCGATGCCGTTATGAATGACATGTATTTTCTCGGGTGGCACCGGGAAAAACTTGAGCACGTCGGCACGCGTCTCCTGCGATACGGCTATCACCGCGTCAGCATCTTCGATGCCGGTCTTTTCAATCCAACTGCTCAGATGATAGCCAGCGCCTAGCTGCTCGACTTTCCAGGGACGGAGCGGTTCTAACGAGTGAATCGTAAGGACGAGCGGAACATTCCAGAGCTTTTTCGCCAAGAAGCCGGCTATTTGGGTATACCAGGTGTGGCAGTGGACGACATCAGCATCCAAGGTATCTTTCGCCATACAAAGGCTACGATACAAGGCATCAAGAGCACCCGCGAAGCGGAGATCGGTGTTCTGCTTGGCCTCGGCCCACGGCTCGTAGCCCTTGACCTTGAGCTGGCCTTCGGTTAGATCCTGATTGCCGAAACAGCGCACCTCTACGGGCAGCAAGCGGGATAATTCGCGGCTGAGATATTCCACATGTACACCGGCCCCGCCGTACACATTGGGCGGATATTCATTCGTGAACAGGGCGACTTTACCCGGATCATTCATCGACAAACTCCTCTCAGTCGAGCCCAAGGCAGCCTATTATAGCAGGGGTGCCGATGACCAGGGTGACCGGATCGTACGTCAAGATTCTTCACTCCCAATGCACGATTAACTCATCAACCGGCCGGTGCGGGCGGCGTTTTGGCTCGCCGGCGCGGTAGCCAAGCGTAATGAGCGCATGGGGAGTTAAAGCCGGATCAAGAGCGAGGGCAGCGCCGACGATCTCAGGACAAAACAAAGGGGCACACATCCAACCTGTATCAAGACCTAGCGCATATGCTTGCAGTAATAAGTTTTGCACGGCTGCACCGAGGCTTTGGACGGCCATCGTGGTTTCAGCGGCTTGGCGCTCCACATCCGTGTAGTGATCGAGATCGGCGAGGTACAAACACGGAATGATGACGACAGGCGCACTCGTAATCCGCGCTTCTGATTTTTCTTTACGAGTTGCCACAACCGTTGCCGGCTGACCATCCAGTGCAAGCTGGGACTGCCAGGTCGCTCCCATGGCATCGGCGAGACGTTCTTTGGCAGCGGCCTGCGTCAAAACAGCGAAGCGCCAGGGCTGGCAACCGTGCGGCGACGGTGCCCAGCTCGCCGCCGCAATACACTGGCGCACGAGTTCCGGAGGCACCACGCGGGACTGCAACTGCCGCACGGATGCGCGCCCTTGTACGAGTGCTTCGAAGCTCAACTCGTGGCGGCTTCGGTTGAATAGTTCCGGAGCTACGTCTTGCCGGCTCAAACCGACTTCGCCTCAGGCCAGTGCAGGTTGGGCAAGACCTCACGACCGTACCCTTCGATGAAGGCCTGCTGATTGCGGCCGACATTATGGACGTAAATTTCGGTAAAGCCCATCTCAATGTAGCGTTGTAGATGCGCTGTATGTTCAGCGAGGTCCGCCGACATCATCACGCGGCCCTTGAAGTTGTCGATACGAACGATCTTAGCCATCGCAGCGAAGTCTTCGGGATTGCGGATATCTTGTTTCGGAAAGCTCATACCGCCGTTCGGCCATTCACGGACCGCCTGAGCTTCGGCTTCGGCCTGGGTAGCAGCCCAGGAGACGTGAAGCTGTAGCAACTTCGGCATCTTAGCGGGATCCTTGCCGGACTCACGGGCGCCTTTGGCGAAGCGGTCAAGTAGCATGCCGATCTTATCATCGGCGGCACCGACGGTAATGATGCCATCACAGGTACGGCCCGTTCGTTCGCTTTGAATCGGTCCCGAAGTGGCGACATAGATCGGCGGCGGCGTTTGGGGGCGCGTATAGAGCTTGGCACTTTCGAGCGTGATATGCGCGCCCCGGTGCTTCGTGACCTTGCCGGTCCATAGCTTTTGAATGACCTCGATGGACTCAGCCAGTACCTCCAGGCGAACGGGTGCCTCGGGCCAGTATTGTCCAACGATGTGCTCGTTCAAGGCTTCGCCGGCACCGAGGCCCAGCCAAAAGCGACCCGGGAACATGGCCTCCAATGTGGCAGCAGCCTGAGCAATGATCGCAGGATGGTAGCGATAGCCAGGCGGTGTCACACCGGTCCCCATCTTGAGCTTGGTCGTTGCTCCAAGTGCGCCTAGCCAGGCCCACACAAAGCCGCTCTGACCCTGCTCAGGCGTCCACGGATGAAAATGGTCGGATGCCATTACCGACGTAAAGCCCGCTCCTTCGGCCTGCTGGCAGAAGGTGAGCAGATCGGTGGGCGTAAATTGTTCGAACATAGCTGCATAACCGATTGGCATACAGGACTCCTTGATTGCGGCCCGCGCGAGGGGCATGCCAACAGTATAGCAGCGACGGGGTGATCAAATTACATGCTTGACCGTTTGAAGTGTGTAAATTATACTGCGTATCGTAAATCGGTATTATGTCAATATGGCAAGAAGGGCATGACGATGAGATTTCGTGCCGTAATCCAGCTCCACGGCAAGACCGCCACAGGTGTCGAAGTTCCGCCAGAGATCGTTGCAAGCCTCGGCCCGAGCAAGCGACCGCCGGTCCGCGTTACGATTAAAGGTCATACCTACCGTAGCAGCGTGGCGTCGATGGACGGGGTCTTCATGCTCGGGATCAGCGCAGAGAATCGCGCGAGCGCCGAGGTTGCGGCGGGCGACGAAGTGGATGTTGATATCGAACTCGACACCGAGCCCCGCGAGGTGAGCGTGCCCCCCGACTTCACGGAGGCACTCGACCAAAACGCGGAGGCCAGACAGTTCTTTGACAAGTTGGCCTATAGTCATAAGTTGAGGTACGTGCTGTGGATTGAGGGAACCAAGAAAGCCGAGACGCGGCAGCGGCGCATTGCCGAAGCGGTCAGCATGCTGCGAGAAGGCCGAACTCAGGGCTAAAGCGTGGGCAGCTGCACGGCTTAGCTTACTTGCTTGGCCGATGAGGAGCTTAGGGCAGGACAGGCTATGGTGATGAAGTATTGACAGTAGAAGGTTGCGATCCGGGTACGGTCGCCGTTCGTACCGGTACGAAGGCAGCCACGGCCGGATCGATCATTAGTACCTGGTCGCTGAGCCAGCCTTCCTGCCCCGCAACCTCCACAAAATACCAGCCGCCGTTCGCAGTCTGCTCTCGTGCAAGTAGACGTGCCTCGGTTCCAGGCGGGAGTTGCTTAAGGATGGCTGCCGCCGTACTGGGACCCGCTCGAAAGTTGGCGGTGTCCGACACCTTGCCCAACAAGCGGGGGGCAGGCATAGCCGTTGGTGGGACTGCACTAGTCAGCGGAGCAAGCTTGGTCTGCACGGTCTGCTTGCTCCGCGCCGCATTCTGGCGGACCTGGCGAATCACGACGCCGACCAGGACAACGGTGAGGATCAGTAGCGTGACGAGCACCGGCCCGGGTGGCAATGTACGTCGTCCATTCAAACGCGCCATGTGTTTAACCTCCTCCGCATTATAAGGCAACGGACTACTCGCACCATCATTTCACACCAGGACCCGTGGCAACCTACGTGCTTAGTATCTAGCCGAGCGAGCAACTATAAACCAGGGGTACGCCCAGCGCTAGCTTCCGAAGGCGATGCGAATGGTTTGCTCAGCATGCAATAGATGGAGCTTTTAGTGCCAGACAACGATCAACAAGACAATGGCAAGTGCGTCACGATCATCTTCAACCCCCACTCAGGACAAGGCGATCCGGAGGAGCGTAAAGCAGCTATCTCAAACGCCCTGGCTGCCCACGGCTACACCTGCCAGTATATAGCAACGACGCCGGAGGAAGGTGCACGAGAAGCAGCGGCGACTGCATTGAAGCAAGGAGTTGACCTCCTGGCCGTCTCCGGTGGCGATGGCACGGTCGTTGAGGCTCTGGCCGCCGTCATGGGCACCGATGTAGCCGTGGCCGTCTTTCCGGCGGGCACGGGTAATTTGCTCTCCGTTAACCTCGGCATTTCCAGGGATCCGGTCAAGGCCGCCGATGCAGCGCTCTTTGGGCGACGCCGAACGTTGGATCTGGCGCGCATCACGGTTGATGGCGATGAACCCAAATACTTCGCCATTATCGCCGGGGCCGGCTTTGATGCAGAGATGATTGCAGGTGCTGGGCGCGAGGCCAAGGATAAACTTGGTCTGCTGGCGTATGTGTGGGCGGCACTCAAGAACCTCGGAAATGGCCCTATCCGTGTCGCTATTCTGCTTGATGATGCTCAGCGCCCTATTCGCCGGCGTGTGAAGTCCGTGATGGTGGCGAACATGGCACACCTGCAGGGGGGTGTTGAGCTTATTCCCGGCGCTCAACCGGATGATGGCGTGCTCGACGTTGCCCTGCTTAAAACCGAGCGCCTGAGCGAGTGGTTCAGGCTGATCGTTAGCGCCGTTACCCACAGCTTGCACGAGACCAACACGATAGAGTTTTACAAAGCGCACAAGATCAAAGTCGATTTAAGCAAGACGCAGGCGGTGGAATACGATGGCGAGGCGGCCGGCGAAACACGCTCATTCACCGTCGAAATCGTTCCAGGCGCGGTGACCATCATGGTGCCAAAGGCAGCGGAGAGTTAATGGCTCGCAGCTCTTTGGTAGAATCTGTTCAACACATCGAAAGCTGAGCATTGAGATGATGCCTGATTGACGCTGCACTGTGTTAGCTCGCTGGTGCTTGCTCTGCTGGTATGACCACCATCGAACAGGGCAGTTATGCCCAGCTAAGGCTGGGGATTAGCAACGCGGCCCATAAACAAAATGGTGCCCGTATGTAGATCACGGATCAGGAAAACGAAAGGATGGTCGATGTGCATCTCCACCGGCTTTACTGAAGGTGGTGCCGCCCCTGCCATCATACTCACCGCACTAGCCGCTGCTGCCTCCGTGCCCTGCTCATCGACTGTGATGGTTGCTTTGTGGATCACGTCACCGATATACAGTTCGTGAGTATCGGCTATACCGTCGAAGTCGGCAATTTGTGGCTTGAACGCATCTGTCATGCCCAAGCCTTCCAACACATCCATCATGCTAAAGCTTGATGTAGAGATATTGAACTTCGGCATCGACAGAATGACCTCTTGATCATGCAGAGCCGTTATGATCTGACTGGCCTTGGTCGCCTCAAGCATTGTATCAACGCTGCTGCCTCGGTCCGGTAGCACAATGTCCATGGCAGAGCCGCCATAATACCGCAATTCGATGGCTTGGTAGCCACGGCCCGCAGCATACAGCCAGTGTGCTTGCTGCGATATCGTCGGCACCTGCAATTGCTTGCCGACGTCCAGTCGGCAGGACGCGTCAACTCCTTTTGAAAGTGGTTCAGCCAATCAGCTTTGAAATAGATCGCATTCGTGAGTACCATGCGGGTCATGTTTGTGACCGCACTGGCCGGCAGCAGATCAACGATTTTGCCCGCAGTCGCTCCTTTGACCCAATCATTAATTGTGGTACGGGCTGGCTCGGGCGCAGCTTGGAAATCAACGACACGTAACCCAGCACCATACTGCTCGGCCAGCAGATCAAGAAAGGCCGGTTTCCAGGGATACCCGTGTTGGCCCCAAATGGCGTTGGCATTCTTCAGCACAAAAGGGACGCCCTCGTCCTTGCCTACCGGCAGAGCAGCATTCGCCATCAACCCCTGGTCAAGTGCATTAAAGGCTGGATGCAAATGGTCCGGCGACAAGTTGAAGTGTAAGGCCTTCGCAATCTGCTGGGCCGTCACACCTTGCGCTCCCACGTAGGTCATCGCCAACGCTTGTGAGATGCTGTAGGGCGAGAAAAACATATTACCATCCCTGACACGGAGGTGATCATACAAGTGCCAAGCGAAAGCGGTGTTGTCAGCGACGAGTTGAGCCCGGTCATGCTCCGAGATCGCTGGCGTGGTTTGACGTGTATGGCTAGACTGTACCTCCTGAGCAGCAGCTCCTCCAACCGTCGGTACCCCACTACAACCCACCAGAGCGACAGCCACCATCACTATCATGAGCATGCTTACCAAACGTCCAACTGATCTCATCAGGATCACCTCTTTGTGAGTACAGACCGCAGCCACACTGTACAGTCCTTAGAAGAATGACGTGGAAGATGATCAAATTGTTCCGGAAATGTGGCACCATGAGGCAACTTCGTGTATGCGTCGATGACGGGGTGTTCAGCAGTATCTTTTGAGCCCAGTCAACTCCTAGATTATCACATGCGCAGGATGCGTTGATGCATCGTCACGTAGTGAGGTAGTTCCTTGCAAAACGGATTGACGGATGTGCTGGCGGGCACCACATGAATCGCGCACCACGAGATTGGTAGGCACCACAATATGCTTTGGCGGCTCGGGATTGCCCTCGATCCGGTTGATCAGGAGGTGCGCAGCTCGCAGCCCGATCTCCATCCGAGGTTGGGCGACGGTCGTAAGAGGCGGACTGAGGTAGGGAGCGAAGCTGAGATCGTCAAAACCGACGACCGCGAGATCCTCAGGTATACGCAGGCCGCACCGGCTGGCTGCCGTAAACAAGATTGGCACTTCAAGATCAGTCGACACATGCAGAGCACTCGGCCGATCTGGTTGCGACAGGAATGCGATGTAAGGCTCGTCGTCGGAGAACTCACCGGCCGTTGGATATCCAAAGACGAGCCGCTCGTCATATGGTACGCCGTGGTCACGCAGGGCTGCCCGATAGCCGTCGCGGCGATCACGGATCGAGGTTGTGGCCAGACGATCATGCGAATAGGTAAAGCCAATCCGGGTATGGCCGAGGATCAGCAGATGTTCCGTGGCACGGTACGCTCCCGCGAAATTGTCGGCTACGACGTAATCAGTTATGCAGTCAGGCAAGTAACGGTCGATCAGCACGACAGGGAGGCCACCACCTTGCAGTCGAGCGATGGCAGGATTATCTGTCTCATTGCTGACGGGAAAGACGATTAAGCCGCTCACGCGTTCGGCCTGCATACGCTCGATATCACGGAGCTGTTGCGTTGAACTCTCCATGGAGCAGGTGAAACTCACTTGGTAGCCGCGCGACTTTGCCGCCTGATCAATGCCGATAAGCAGTTCCATGCTCAACTGGTCACTGGCGTACATCAGGACCACTCCAATGCGCTTCTCGACGTGCTGTAGCTTCGGCCGGGAGGCAGAGATGTGGCGGACAAACGTGCCGCTCCCCTGAACCCGGTTTAACAAGCCTTCATGCACCAGTGTCGACATAGCTTGGCGTACCGTGTTGCGGCTTATGTGATGGGTCCGGGCGATCTCGATCTCGGTTGGCAGTTGCGAGTCAGGTGGCAGCGTCCCATCAAGGATACGCTCGCGAAAGTATGTGACGAGCTGAGCATGGAGCGGGATGCTAGGTTTATCCTGGTTTACTTGCAACGTCAAGCCTTTGATGATAATGAGACAACGCGGAATAGCCCTATACCCATGATACACCTTTTGGCTATAACCTCATGCAACGAACAATTGGTTGGTACAAATAAGATAAAAGGTATTGACAATTACCGAGCTACTATGGTAGTTTATTCAAACGTCCACTATCACAACGATCCAGATGGTAACCCCCCACATCAGGCTGTTAGGCAGGGCTGTTGTGCTTTCAACGTTGGAAGTGGCCAGGCCAGCTGCTCCACTCAGTGAAAGGAGAGAGCTAAGACCAGAGGTTTCCGCTCACCGCCGGCTCCTGCTTACGAAGACGTAATCATTGACCAAAGGAGACGCAGATGTCTGCTCCTAGACGTTGGTTCAAATTCGTCGCCGCCAGTGTCCTGCTTTCCGTCCTGTTTGCTGCCTGTGGCTCCACGGCCACGCCCGCCGTCACTTCTAACGCAACAACCACATCAGCTCCGGCAGCAATCGCCGCAACAGCGGCACCAGCTGCCGCCATCGCCACAACATCCGCTCCAGCTGCCGCCATCACGACAGCAGCACCAGCCGCTGTCACAACAGCACCGGCCGCCGCTGCAACGACACAGGAACCTATTACTCTTACCGTCTGGGCCGAAGGGAATACCGTAACGACCATGGATAGTGCCCCAGACACCAAAGGGAAGCTCGGGAAATTCTTGATTCAACAGTTCGAGAAGGAACATCCCGGTGTGACCGTGGTGCTACAGGATCAGGGCTGGGACGAAGTGTTGCGCCAGAACCTGACCAATGCCCTGCTGGCTGGCACAGCCCCCGATGTCATTGTCGGCGAAAACTTTTTCCAGCAGTTCGCGGCGCAAGGAGCGTTGGTCCCACTGGATGACGTCATCGGCGACATTAAGCCGAACTTGATCCCCGGCACGATCCAGGCCGCAACGTACAACGGTAAGACCTATGGTATCTCCGCCATGACGGGTGTGTTCGGCTTCGAGCGCAACTGCAAGGTCGTTACGGATGCGGGGCTCAACTGTGACAACCCACCGAAGACGTGGGACGAGTTGCTGTCACAGGCGAAAACGCTCACCGATAAAGGAGCTGGCAACTATTACGGCTATACGCTGCAGGGCCCGGTCGGCTTTTCAGTCGGCGGCATCTTCCGCGTGGCAGTATATATGGCTCAGTCCGACGCTCCAATGTGCAAAGACAACTGTACTACGCCCTTCTTCAATAATCCGAAAGCTATCCCGGTGCTCGAGTTCCTCCGCAAGATCAACAAATTTACACCACCCGGTCTCACCTTTAACGCGGACGAAGGACAGGTTTATACGCAGCTGTTCCAGAACAAATCGGCCTACCAAATTGCCGGAAGCTGGCATACTGCGTGGGCCAAAGAGAATAAGTGCCCAGATTGCCGGTATTCGCCGATTCCAATTCCGGCAGGTGGGCATGATGCCAGTGTGATCGTCGGGAACGTGATTTATACCGTGCTCAAACAAAGCAAACATCCCGCGATGGCTGCAGAGTGGGTCAAGTTCCTGGCACGAGACGGTGTACAGGACCTCGTGTACCCTGCCCTTGGCCGGTTGCCTGCAACGCGTAGTGCGCTTACCAAGCTAAGGCCGTCGGTTTCCACAGCCGATCAAGCTTTTATCGACGTCTTGCTGAACAGTAAAGACCTCCAGGTGCTACCGCAGTGGCAAAAGAATCCGCAACTGTTGTGGACAGCCTACAACGACATGTTGACCAAGCTGTTGACTACCGATACACCGGTGCAGCAGCTGGTGGACGAGGCGCAAAAGGCGGCTGAAGCCGCCCTGAAGTAGGCTGAATAGTTGGCGGTGCGTCCTCCAAAGACGCACCGCCAGCGCGCGAGGAGGACGCGATGAAGACCGTGTCGGCACCCCCTGTTGTTCGTCCCACCAGTCTACCTGCGCCGATCCGGTGGGCGCAAATGCGCTACCGGCATCGTCATGCGTTTGAGGCGTGGATCATCTTGACGCCGATTTTGCTCTACTACCTTATTTTCGCGATCATACCTGTGATCGCCAATGTCGCGATCAGTTTCACGCGCTGGAACGGGATCAGTGCCGCACCGGTCTGGATTGGGTTGAGCAACTATGCCCGTTACCTCAAGCCGCCGTATCCGCTGATCGTGCTCAACACCACCTTCTTCGCTGTAACGATCCTGCTCGTCCAGACTCTGATTGCCTTTTTCATCGCGCTGCTGCTCAACGAGAAGCTGGCTGGTCGCGGGGCCTACCGCGCGCTGTGGTATATCCCGACGCTGACCTCGGCGGCGATCATGGCACAACTGGTGAACGTCTTTACCGCACCCTACGGCGGTGTGATCAACAACATCCTACAGAGCATGGGACGTCCGCTGGTCATCTTCACGATCAGTGGCTTCTGGATGCGCAGCGTGATCATTGTGTTCTCGATCTGGCGTGGCGTAGGTGGGCCGGTGGTGCTGTTCCTGGCCGCACTGCAAGGCATTAATCCAGAGATCCAGGAGGCAGCCATGGTAGATGGCGCAGGTGGGTGGGCACGTATTCGTTCCATCACATTGCCGCTCCTGCGACCGATGATGGTGTTTGTGCTGGTCACCGGGGTGATTGGCGCCTTCCAGATCTTCGAGGCGGTGCAATTGATCAGCAAAGGCGGACCGTTTAACCAGACCAACGTTATGCTCAATCAGATCTATAACGATGCCTTCGTGAACTCGAACTTCGGTGTAGCCACGGCAGGAGCGACGATCATGGGGCTGATCCTGCTGGCGGCGAGCTATGTAGTGCTGCGCTCCATGCGCGAGGAGCAAGGATGAACGTCAGAAAGCCACTCTCGCAGCGTGTGACCCTCCATACGATTCTGATCCTGGGCAGTATCGTGATGGCTTTTCCACTTGTTTTTGCGGCGGCAGCATCGTTGACCACCCAGGCCGATTTCATTCGCAGTCCCTGGTTCCCGAAGCCGACGCCCACTCTGCTTAATTATCGCGTACTGTTGTTCAGCGCGGATAAGTTTCCCCGCTGGGTCTTCAACACGCTGGTGCGCATTGTATGGTTCATTGTCCTGCCAGCAACGGTGGCAGTGCTGTGTGGCTACGTCTTCGCGCGATTGCGCTTCCGCGGTCGTAGTTTGGCGTTCGGCATCTTGCTCGGCTCCATGTTGGTGCCGGGGATCGTGTATCAGGTACCACTCTTTGTGATGCTGGCTCGCTGGCCGCTAGCGGGCGGTAATAACCTGCTGGGGCAAGGCGGCAGTGGCTTTATTAATCATTGGCCAGCGTTGCTCCTGCCCGGTATCGTTAACGTCTACTACATTTTTCTGCTGCGCCAGACATTCACCACCATTCCTAGCGATTACGAAGAAGCGGCACGGCTGGATGGGGCCAATACCTTCCAGATCCTTACTCGAGTGTATCTGCCGATGCTCGTGCCCGTACTCATGGTGCTGGTCATCTTCCAGTCTGTTAACCTGTGGAACGATTACGTATGGCCGTTGATCTCGGTTAGCGCTAACCCACAAGTGTGGCCAATCGGCCTTGGTCTCCAACGTGTTATGGCCGGTGCCGTGCCGGTGCCAGGCCTCCAGGGTTTCAACCAGCCGTTCATCTTTACGGTCGCCACAGTCTCGATGGTACCGACGATCCTGCTCTTTCTGTTCTTCCAGCGCTACTTCTTAGAGGGAGTTCAGGGCTTCGGGGTCAAGGGCTGAGGCCCGCGATAGAATGAGACACGGACAGCCCTTTTAACCAACGTATGTTTTCGTAGTACGAATCAGGAGATAGAACATGGTTCCCATTGCACAACCCGGACCGTTGACGGACACCGAGCGTTTCATGTTTGAGTCGATGGGCTATCTGGTGATCCCGGGTGCGCTCACAACGGAGGAGACGGCTGCCTGCCTTGAGGCCTCACAGCGGGCGCACGGCGCAGAGCCCGGAGCTTGGCGGCAAATCGGCCACTTGCACGAGACCGAGCCTGCCATCGAAAAATTGCTCGATCACCCTTCCGTGTTGCCCAAAATACGCGCACTGCTGGGTGATTACTTCATTGTACAGAGTACCTGGTGTACAGCCCAGCCGGCACATGGCAAAGCCGGTGGCTACCATCAAGACGGCTCGGGCGTTTATGAGTTTCGGCGTTTGTCGATCCCCACACCACTGCTCCAGCTCCGTGTAGGATATTATCTCACTGACCAGTCACAACCGGACATGGGCAACATGGTCATGATTCCGGGCAGCCACAGCAGCAGCGTGAAGATCCCGAAGAGCGTGGTGGCAGACGACGCAGATCTACCGATCCACGATGTGGTGTGTGGTAAACCTGGCGACGCGCTGCTGTTTCACCAGGGCGTTTTTCACCGCACCGGTCGCAATGCCCAAGATTTTGACCGCTACACGATGCACATCGTCTACGCTCCGCCATGGCTGATCCCCTCGGACCGGAGCCATAACGATCCAGCCTTCTTGGAGCGGACGACACCGGTACGGCGGGCGCTGATGGGCGAATGGAAGCGTCCCGAAGAGCCATTCGGCGTCGGCTACGACCGGCCGCCCTTCGCCGACTAACACCATGTTTTGTACGTGAAAGGCTCTCCCGATGACCGGGAAAACCCACCTATCTGCTGGCGCTTAAGTGCCAGCAGATAGGTGGGTTTTCCCGGGGTTTTAGCCGATGTGTCTGTTGATGTCATAGCTCAAGCGTAACCGCTAGGAGATGGAACGGCTTGCTGGCTTCGATGCCCGCCAACCACTACTGGCACACCAACTTCGCGACGAGCCAACGCGACATCTGCGCCTGCGGTACCACAAGATACCGATCAGCGACGGAGGCGATGTCGAAGCGGTGATCAACATGACAACGACGCCAGAAGCATTGGGCTGGTGCTAATGTGGAAAGCGGCGTTTATTTGTGACCATTGCTGTCACAACCTCCTGCTATAGTAGTGATGTTGAGGTTACTGCGTAGCAAGGAGCACGTTATGGCACTGTTTGGCAAGCTTGAAGGCAACGACATTGAGACCAAAGCACCTGTGGCGCGCCCGTTCTGGCACCAATTACTCGTCATCCCCGAGGCAACCCTGCTGCTGGCATTGTTGATTATCGGCTGGGCCTTCAACTTCCCAGTGTTCATTAGCTTGCTTATTGTATTAATTATCGGCGCTTTTGTCGTTCGGCTGCTTTTGTTATCGACGGCCACTCAGCGCTTGCAACGAGGTGCATATAGCCAGGCTGACCGGTTGTCGGGAATGGCTTTGCGCATGAATCCCTGGTCGGTCGATACGCTCCATGTACGTGCTGAAAGCTTTGTGATGCGCGGCGATGATATCCAGGCGGAACCGTTCTTGCGACGGGCAGTCGCACTCGCACCACAGCGGCATGTTGTGCATGCGACGATGACGGCCATGCTGTTGGAGCAAGGTGAGATTGAACAGGCGCAGGTGCTGCTTGAGAAGTCGCGCCAAGGCGAGGAGCTTTCGCCGGCAGCCGTGCAGCAACTGGCTTGGTATACATTGCATGTGGAAGGTAACCCGCGAGGCGCGCAACTTTTGGTGGAAGGGGCTTACCCCGAACAGCTGGCTGAGCCTGTAGCGGTGGCTTTACTGGTAACGCTGGCCGAAAGCGAGCTGGCCCTGCACAACACTACGGGGCTAGCTCGCACGCTTGGCGAAATTAACCAACGGTTGCCCCTGTGCTCGTCGCCCCAACAGGCCGAGTTGCACTTCCACCTAGGACGGTTGGAAAGTGCGATGGGCCGCGATGCGCGTGGCCATTTCCGCCAGAGTGTCGCACTTGACCCCCAGGGGCGTTACGCTCGGCAGGCTTGGCGTAACGCGATTGGCAATACGACGCTGGACGACGTTGCTTAGCTAGTCTTGGCACGAACAGGCCCCGCTGGTTTCAGCGGGGCCTGTTCCATTCTACGCATTCCACACGGCTTCATCATAGGCGGGGAGTTCACAGCGCAACGGCTTGTTTTCACGCTCGGAAAAGGCGAACTCGGCCTGGAGCAACTCTTGCAGTTCACGCGTGCCTTCGTAGATGATGGCACCCCGGCTGTTACGTAGGTAGCGCTCGACCGGGTATTCGTCACTATAGCCATAGGCCCCATGGATCTGGATCGCATTATTGGCGGCCTCGAAGCTCTCAACCGTGGCGTGCCACTTAGCCAATGTCGTCTCACGACTATTGCGGATGCCTTGATTCTTCATCCAGCCCGCACGGTAGCAGAGCAAGCGGGCGGTTTCCAAGTTCAAGATCATGTGGCTGATCATGCGCTTGACCAACTGGTGGTCAGCGATGGGCACACCGAACGTTTCGCGTTCTTTGGCATAGCGCAGGGAGGCTTCGAGGGAGGCCTGGATCAAGCCGGTGGCCCCTGTCGCAACGGTATAACGCCCATTATCTAGCGCAGTCATCGCGATTTTGAAGCCTTCGCCCTCTTCGCCCAGCCGGTTGGCGACGGGCACACGCACATTGTCGAAAACAACACTGCCGGTGTTACCGGCGCGGACGCCCAGCTTGCCATGGATGGGTTGCGTTTGGACGCCTTCCATGGTGCGCTCGACGATAAAGGCCGTCATGCCTCGTTGGCGTTGCCCTTTGTCGGTATAGGCCACGACCAGAAAATGATCGGCGATGTCGGCCAGCGAGATCCAGGTCTTTTCGCCATTCAGCACATAGTGATCACCCTCTAGCACAGCCGTGGCTTGCATGCCGGCGACATCAGTACCTGCGTTGGGCTCCGTCAAGCAGTAGGCAGCAATCTTCTCCCCGGTCGCTTGGGGCACCAGAAAACGCTGCTTTTGATCTTCGCTACCCCATTGAAACACAGCGAGCGAATTCAAGCCAGTATGGACGCTAAGGACGACGCGTAGGGCGGTATCGACCCGCTCTAGCTCCTCGCAAACGACTGCCAGACCCAGATAATCAAAGCCAGCACCCCCGTACTTTTGTGGTAGACAGACACCGAGAAAGCCAAGTTCGCCCATGCGCTTGATGACCGGGATCATATGTGGAGCTGTGCCACCCTCGGTCGCACCAGCGCGATCCCAATCGCGAATAAAGGGGGCAACCTCGCGTTCGGCAAAGTCGCGCACGGCCTGGCGGAGCATGTCGTGCTGTTCATTGAGGAAGAAACCGTAATTTGCAGTCCAATCGATCATGGTTCGTACCACCTTAGCAAGGGTAAAGCACCTGCGGCCCCATTGCACACAGGGAGCAGACAGTGCCAGCGGGAAGGTAGGGCCTGTCGTAAGCTAACCTAACTGTAGCACATCTTCTGTTGATTGCTGCACATGGGCTGGGCTACAATCACCATGAGGAAAATACGCTATGCGTGCTGTTATGATTAGCGAGCCAGGTGGCCCCGACGTTTTAAAAATTGGCGAGATTCCACAACCGATACCACAGGCTGACCAAGTGCTGGTACGAGTGGATGCGGCCGGGCTGAACCGGGCAGATTTGCTGCAACGCAAAGGCGGCTATCCAGCCCCAGCCGGTATTCGCGCCGATATTCCCGGCTTGGAGTTTGCCGGCATCGTGGCGGACGTTGGGTCAGCCGTAGACCAATGGAAAGTGGACGACCGCGTCTTTGGTATCGTTGGCGGAGCTGGTCAGGCTGAGTATGTAGTGACGGCAGCCGATCAGATCGCAGCCATTCCATCAAACCTTGACCCCATAGCTGCAGCTGCGGTGCCGGAAGTCTTTATGACAGCCTACGACGCGCTCCAACAAGGCGGGTTAGCCGCAGACAAGCGCGTACTGGTGCATGCGGTTGGGTCCGGCGTCGGCACGGCTGCCTTACAGTTGGCGAAGGCGGCCGGAGCGATGGTCTACGGCACAGCCCGCACAGCAGCGAAGCTCAAACAGGCGACCGAATTGGGCCTGGAACAGGGCTTTGTACAGGACGGCGACAGCTGGGTTTCAGAGCTTATGGCGGCGACAGGCGGGCAAGGTGTCGACCTTGTGCTGGATTTTGTCGGGGCGCCACTCTTACAAGCGAATCTCGACGTTCTCGCGTCGCGCGGACGCATCATTGTGATCGGGACGATGGGTGGAGCGCGCGGTGAACTGAATCTGGGCCTTTTGATGCGCAAACGTGCATGCATTATCGGCACAATGCTGCGTATCCGTCCTCCTGCCGAAAAAGCACGTTTGACTGGCGACTTTGCCCGCGATGTCGTACCGCTGCTTGCCAGCGGCGAAGTTAAGCCAATTATCGACCGCGTCTTTCTTTTCGATCAGATTGCAGGCGCCCACCGCTATATGGAAAGTAATGCTAATTTTGGCAAGATTGTGTTAGCGGTGGGCGTCCCTGTAAGCCATTAGTGGCTATGAAGCGGCGGGTGGCTCTTCTTTACCACCATGTCCTTCCAATATATTTTGGATCGACTTGAGGGCAGCTTCCAAGCCCTCTTGCATCGTTTCGTCGCGGCTACCGGTCGGCTCCGCTAGCCGCCGGTCCTGCTGTGGCTTTGGATTAAAATGAAGATGCACCGTTACCTGTGAGGACGCGCCCTGCCCTTTTACTTCAAGCCAGCCGGAGTAGTCGTTCTCGCCATCGGAACTCCACTCTATTCTGTGCTGTGCATGATCTACCCGGAATTTGCCATCGTTGTCATATTTGTGGCCGCGGGCTTCGCCGTGCACCTGAACACGCTCACCACCTTCAGGTTCAGCACCTTTAATAGTAGGCAGGTATTTGGGCAGGTTGTGGATATCGGACACAAACTTAAACACATCCTCCGATGAGGCATGGACCGACACCGATTCTTCGTATTCGCTCATGGACATCCTCCTTCTTGAGGTGACGATGAGCAATGGATGTTCCACCAGTGCTTCGCCCCAGCTGGTCAGGCGACGCTTAAGCTAGCCTGATTGGCTCCTCGATAACTAGGTTCAGGGTCACGCCCTCAAGTTCCAATGAAGCGCGTGCCTTGAGCGTTTCGCTGCCGGTCAGCGTTCCTGCTTCGATGCCCTGATGGACTGCTCGCTCGATCTCACGTTGGGCAGTCACGCCAAAGCGCTTCAAAAATGCGCGTAGGTCAGCATTAAATTGATCTTCGTTCATAATCGGCTCCTCCCTCGTTTGACGAGTACAATAGCAGGTCTGTCGTTCGTTTGCTCTTTACGCCCCGGGAACTGCTGGCCTAGCAAGGCTTTTTACCAGCACCTATATGCGACGAGTGACAGGACAAGGCCTGACGCTCGAAACGGAGGCTGTGGCTGCGCCGGTGGGAGTGCGTTAAGTGCCTATCACTAAACCACCGTCGACATTCAGCACCGCGCCATTAATGAAGTCAGCTTCTTCGGAAGCAAGGAACAAGTAGGCAGTGGCCACATCGCTAGCCTGGCCCATACGACCGACGGGTGTGTGCTCAACCATGCCTTGCAAAACCTTTTCGGGCATGGCGCGCGTCATATCGGTCATAATAAAGCCGGGGGCGACAGCATTGACGGTAATGCCACGCTTGCCAAGCTCGCGGGCCCAGACTTTGGTCATACCAATCACGCCAGACTTTGAGGCAACATAGTTGGTCTGGCCAAAGTTGCCGTACAGGCCAACGACCGATGCGGCGCTGACGATGCGTCCGTAGCCCTGGCGAATCATAACAGGAGCGACTGCTTGCGTACAGTTGAAGACCCCTTTGAGGTTGACGGCAATAACCGCATCCCAATCGGGCTCGCTCAGCTTGCCTACGACATCGCCATCCTTAACTTTGATCAGTTGCGCGTCGCGGGTAATGCCGGCATTGTTGATCAAAATATCAATGCGCCCGAAATGATGGACTGTAGCCGCAGTCGCTGCCATGACTGCAGCCTGGTCTCCTACATTGACTTGCCAAAAGGCCGCGCGACCACCCACTTCCACGATATCATGAACCGCAGCTTGGCCAACCTGCTCAACGACATCCCATACCGCTACCGCTGCCCCGGCTTGTGCAAAGCGTAAGGCAGTTGCCAAACCGATCCCATTCGCTCCGCCCGTGATAACTGCGACACGATTCGATAGTTCAATACCCATATTGCTTTGCTCCGCCTGCTTGAACGCCCTAGAACGAAAGATAGCACCAAATGGTTACAGTGGAGTTCACCGCTTGATGCGTTCATAGAGGCGCATCGTTTCTGGCAAAGGCGCAACATCCAGATGGGTCCGTAAATTGCGTACACAGCGGTCATAGGTGGCAAGGGCCTGGCGGCGGTTGCCTTCACGTTCATGAATACGCATCAGAAGCTGATAGGCATCTTCCCAGCCGGGATCATGGGCCAGCATGAGCTCACACAGCTGCGCTGCATCAGGAAGCCGGTTATCATTAAGCCATAGCTCGGCCAGGGCTGTGCCCGCTTGTAAATAACGCGTCGCTAGCCGTTCACGTTCGGTCTGCAGCCACTCATCGTACAGGTACTCGCTCAGGTAGTCGCCGCTATACAGGCCAATAGCCGTACTCAGTTCCTGCTGTGCTTGCACATGATCGGCTGGTGCGGCCGTAGCCAACAAGTGGAGGCCAGTATCGATCCGTGCCTCAAATTCGACCACATCTAGCCATACACCGTCGGAGGGCAGGAAACGATATGCAGCCCCCTCGCGCCGGACGTAACAGGGGGTGGTCCGTGGCGGACGAGTTGGTTCGAGTACAGACTGAAGGGTGTTGAGCGTGACTTTAAATTGAGCTTCTGCATCGTCTGCATCGGAAGCTGGCCATAGACGATCACAAATTTGTTCACGCTGTAGCCAGTGGTTACGTTCAGTTAGCAACAACGCGAGCAGTTGGGGCGCTTTTTTGCGCTGCCAGAGATGTGCCGGGACGTCCTGGTTGCCACGCGTGATTTGCAAGCGACCGAGTGCTTGGACACGCAAGGTCACACCCGGATGATAATGCTCAATCGACGCATCAACAGCAATCGCGGGGAAGTGCTGAAGGAGCAAGGCCTGTGATTGAACAGCATGGCGCTGGTCGGAGCGACCTGCTAATAAGAGCGGCACTAGCATGAGCCGATCACGCGGACCAAAGAGAGATGGCGCAGCGAATAAGCCAGCGTAGCGATGCGTACCTACTAAGTCCAGCATTTGATACGCATGGTCCGCAGCTTCTGCAAGACGACCAGCACGCTGATGCCAGATCGACAGCCATAGCTGCACGATTGTTTGGCCATAGGTATCGTGACAGCGGCAATAGTGCGCTCGGGCTGTGTCAAGCCAGTTGGCGGATTCGGGAGCAGCACCAGCAACCCCAACTGCGCCAAGTGCTGTCCAGAGCAAAGAAGCAGTCCATGCATCACCACTCTTGTCCGCAAGCTCCAAACCCGTTTGAGCCGCCACGCGTGCAGCAGGGAGGTTGCCAGAGAAGCCATGCAACAACGTAAGCCCGATATAGGCCTCGGCTTTGGTGCGTTGGATACCGAAACCATCCGCCAAAGCCATCGCCTCAACATACTGACGATTCGCAGCGTTGAGATCAGGAACAGGCACAAGCTGCAGGGCGTGGCCCAGACGGATGCGCGCGACAGCTTCAAACAGACTCGAGCCAAGCTGTTGCGCTGTTGTCAAGGCTTGTTGGGCATAGGTAAGTGCAGCGGTGCCATCACCTTCTAAGGCAGATAGCAGGGCGAGTAGCACCGTAACCTCACGATGCGCTTCCGGCTGCCGCTCCAGGTTCGTCGCCTGGTCGTTGGCTAGTTCGCTTAGGGATTGACGCGCAAGAGCGAATTGTCCCAACCGGAGGTAGATGCGTGGCTCCGGTGTATACGCGTGGGCGACGGGATCGAGGCGGTCGGCGAGACGATGGAGGCGGATGGACTGGTCGGCACGCCCACGGTTGAGGCGATTCTCAGCAATCAGGTGAACCAGATCGGCACGAGCCGAGCGGTCAGTGACCGGCACCAGCTTATAAGCACGGCGTAACAAATGATCCGCAACAGAGGGCTCGACCGTATCCAGATAGATCAGCGCTTTGCCTTCGAGCGCACGCACTTGCCCACGCACATCACCCTGGGTCTCAGCTATCTGCTCCAGGGTTTGGTATGCTTGGAGGGCTCGATCAAAGCGAGCGAGCAGGCGGGCGGCATCGCCCTGCGCCAGCAGCAACTGTGGATGAGCCGCGAGGTTGGCTGCCGGAAGCCGGTTGAGCCAATCAAGCACGGTGGTAAAACGACCACTGCGGAGCCAGTCAGGTGCCCAATGTTCAAGTTCTGCCGCCACGGCTGGGAGGTCGGCAAGCTGCAACAGATGATAAAGCACTTTTTCGCCCGCGCCAGCCGTGCGGTGGTAGGCAACGGCCCGACGGTGGAGATCAAGCCAGTCAGGGCAGGTCGTAGCCGCGAGCTGCGCTAAAAAGGCATGAAAGAGCGGATGATAGCGATACACATCGGTACCGAGCGGTGTCAAAAAGAGACCGCGTCGATTCAGCATGTGCAACATAGCACTTGAGTCAGCCGTCGCCAGGACAGCATCACAGGCTGCGGCGTCTAACTCAAGCAACACCGATGAGCGTAGCAAAAAGGTTTGCACGTCAGCTGGCTGTCGGTCCAAGACATCTTGTGCGAGATAAATGAACAAAAGATCGCGGACCTCTGCCGGCCAGTTCGGCTGGTCGGTCTCAGGTTGGTCGAGACGTGTGCTGAGCGAAATTGGCCCCGATCGAGACGAGGCGAGCGCGCTTTGCCACCAGAGTTGCAGGGCAATGATCCAGCCACCGGTTTGCGCTGCCAGCCGGTGTGCTTCCACCGGCGTGAGGGCATGGCGATAGGCATCACGGAACAACAGAACAATTTCCTCGGACGTAAAGCGGAGATCGGCCTCACTAATTTCACACAGTTCCTGCCGGACTTGTAGGAGTGGCAGGATGGTTAGTTGCGGCCATTGACGAGTACCAAGCAACAAGTGCAAGCGGGGTGGCCGCTGCGCGATAAGGTGCTGCACGAGCGCACGGATTACCGGAGCATCATCGACCAGATGATAATCGTCGAGTACCAGGATCGTGTCATCGACGAGGGCAACGACCAAATCGTTGAGCAGTGAATCGAGTGCCCGGTTCCAGTCCTCGGTCTTATGGCGCATTCGTTCAAGTCGTTCAAGCGCACTGGTGCCAGCGGCGGGAGCAACCGCGCGGCAAGCTGCGATGAGTTGCACCAGAAATACCACAGGATCGGCATCGTCGGTGGAGAGGCTAGCCCAGATTGTGGGCCAACCGCCGGTTGCAGCAAAGGACGCGAGAGCATTGGTTTTTCCATAGCCAGCGCTGCTGTGTACAACCGTTACGGGACATTCGGCAGCATTCGCAATATGCTGGTCGAGCCGCCGACGACGCAATGAGCGTCGAGGTAGACGCGGAGGCACCAACCGAGCGCGAACCACAATATCGTCACCAAACATAATTGCAGTTTACCATAACACCGATTCCGACTCGCGTTCCGTGTAGACGTGCAACGTGATTGAATGACTGAACTACTTTGTAACTATGACGTTGTAAGCTATGACCATCAAGACAGTAAGGCGTGGTGGATAGCCATGCTGATGATAAGGGAGCAATGATTATGGCTGACCAGCAAAACACAACGGAACAAATGCGGGCACAGTTTCAGATAGGTGGGCAGATGACGCAGAACTTGATCCAGGCTGCGGCCGATTTGACGGTGACGACAGCCACCTACGGCTTCCAAGCAATGGAGCAGGGCATGCGCTATACCACTGACGTGCGCGGGCAGAGCGAGCGGCTAGCACATGAGACCTTCCAAACGTACCGCCGGGTGTACGAGGATGGCCTCCGCACATGGCAAGGGTACCTGCAGGGCGTCACGGAAATCATGACGCGCAAGATTTAAGGCGTACCAGCTGCGGTTGATCCTGACCCCTTTCTCATGGTTCATGAGAAAGGGGTTTTGAGTTTGGGCAGTGCTATGTATCAGAGTAATGCAGTTGCGCCATAGCATATATTTATTGTGCGAAGCAACTAAACGGCAAGTGTTAGAATGGAATGATGTTTCCTCCTTTATGGGGTAATCTCCCTGCAACAAATGCTCTGCTGGAACAGCTATGGCGCGAGCTAGACGAGATGGGCAACCGCTTTGACGCTAGCCTTAGGATGATGCTGACCGCCGATCCAGTGGAGGTAGGGCAAACGCCGGCTGAGGTGGTTTACACCGAAAACAAGCTGCGCCTGCTCCATTATCGTCCGGTCGTTGCACAGCCTGCGCCGGTCCCGCTCTTGATCGTGCCGTCGATTATAAACCGGTATTACATCCTCGACTTAATGGCTGGTAGGAGTTTGGTCGAATACTTGGTTAGCCAAGGGCTCGACGTCTACATGCTGGATTGGGGGACGCCGGGGTCGGACGATCGATTTGTGTCGCTGGACCACTATATAACGGGCTACTTGAGGCGGGTTGTGCAACGGGTGCGAGCGCATGCGGGCCAAGAGCACATCGGGCTGATGGGCTATTGTATCGGCGGGACCTTCAGCGCCATTTTTACGGCCTTGTACCCACAATATGTGCATAGCCTGGTTGAGTTGGCGGCACCCATCAACTTTCATGATAGCGGTTTACTTTCGCAATGGGCCAGTCCGGAGCACTTTAATGTTGATCTGATCGTTGATACGCTGGGGAATATGCCGGCGGCGCTGATGCAAGCAAGTTTCAACATGCTTAAGCCCGGAGCACAGATTAGGCAGCAAATGGCACTGGCTGACCGGCTGGGCGATACACAAGGAGTACAGGATTTCCTAGCGATGCACACCTGGGTCAATGATAACGTCCCGTTTCCGGGCGAGGCCTTTCGCAAGTATATTAAAGAGTGCTACCAACAGAACCATCTGGTCCAGGGCAAGCTGATTATTGGTACACAGCAGGTGGATTTGGGACAGATCCAGTGCCCACTCCTGACGATTACTGCATCTCGAGATCATATCTGCCCACCGGACTCAGCGGCTGTACTTAACGATCTTGTGTCGAGCGCCGATAAGCGTGTGCTCCAAGTAATAGGCGGCCATGTCGGGACTGTAGCGGGCCACGGTGCTAGAACGCAAATGTGGACACAGCTTAGCACGTGGTTGCGGGAGCACAGGAGTTCGCCAGATGGACCAGGGAGTTATGGCTAGGATCGGCATAGACGGGCTCCAATTCCATTATCTTGACACGGGCAATGGAGCCGCTGTTCTGTTTGTGCATGGCAATATTGCTTCGTCGCGTTGGTGGCTGCCGACGATCGAGCGCCTGCCGACCGGTTTTCGGGCCGTTGCACTTGATATGCGCGGCTATGGTTTGAGTGATAAACCGGGGACGGGCTATACCATCACACAGCGTTCCCTGGACCTCCACGATTTCATCACGCAGCTCAATCTAGGACGGGTGCATCTGGTTGGTCACTCGCTGGGTGGTGCAGTTGCCTTACAGTTTACGATCGACTATCCCACGCTCGTACGCTCGCTCACACTGCTCGCTTCAGCACCCATCGACGGGATGGTAGCACCACGCTCTTTGGAAGCTGCTATCCCCACCCTGCTCGGCAATCGAGCAATGTTCATACAGGCATTACGACGTTCGTCTCCCACCGGACCCTTTGGTGAGGCATGGGAGCGGTTGGTCGATGACGGGCTGCTGACCGACCAGCAGGCCTGGATCGATGCAGGCAGAACGCTCGGGACATGGAACGTTGAGCGGCAGGTCATGACGTTCAACGTGCCGACACAAATCGTGCATGGAGCAGCTGATGCAGTTGCCCTGCCTAGCACTGCAGAGTATGCTGCCCACACGATCAAGGGCGCACAACTTAACATCTTAGAGGGCATCGGGCACTCGCCACATGTGGAACGACCCGAGGAGTGGACCCAACAACTCGTCGCTTTTCTCAACGCCCACCCTTAGCAGTCGCAGAGTATAGTTGCAGACACTTGGCGCTTGGACTATTTTGTACATGATGAGGGATGTTTCTCCAACCGGTTCGGCAGGTGGCAATCTTCGCACTCGAGGCAGGGTAGATGCGGACTAAGATACCGGAATTATTGCTCTGTGGGAATGCTTGTGCAGTTGGAGCAAGGCAGCCACAACACTCGGGTCGAACTGATCACCACTTTCACGCTCGATTTCGGCTAAGGCGTCTGCTACCGGCCACGCCTCCTTGTATGGTCGCTTGTGGGTTAGGGCATCGAAGACATCGGCAACGGCAACGATGCGTCCGACTAGCGGAATAGCTTCGCCTTTAAGACCAGATGGATAGCCAAGGCCGTCCCACCGCTCGTGATGGCTCAAGGCAATTTCCTCGGCCAGCTGCAATAACTTAAAGTGACTGCCGGATAGGATGCGGCCACCGATCGTTGTGTGGGCCTTGATCTGTTCGAACTCCTCCGGCGTTAGTTTAGCGGGCTTAAGCAAGATCGCATCCGGAATGCCGATCTTCCCTAGATCATGAAGCGAGGCGGCGAGTTGTAGCAATTCCCTTTTGTCAGGTGCAATGTGTAAGGCTTCAGCAAGTTGAACAGCGATCTGACTAACACGGTAGGTATGCAGGCCTGTTATATCATCACGGTACTCAGCGGCACACGCTAGGCGTTCTATGATTTCGATCTGCGCGTCTTGCAACTCTTGGGTACGCTCACGGACTCTGACGTCCAACATGTAGTTTTGCTGCTGGAGCTCCAGATTAAGAAAACGCGTTTCGAGCAAATTCCAAATACGTAGCAGCACTTCAACGGGATCGAACGGTTTGGTTAAAAAGTCCTTTGCACCGAGAGTTAAGGCACGGCGCTTCGTGTCGGCGTTAATATCGGCGGTTAGGACGAGGATCGGCACATAGGTACCGGATGTTCGACGACGCAACTGTTCCATGACACCGAAGCCGTCAAGATATGGCATCAGTAAGTCGAGCAAAATGAGGTCGGGCTGACACTCGTTATACTGTGCCAAGACCGTACGTGAGTCCGTTATGGGCACAGTGTTCGTGTAACCTTCTTGTTTCAGCAAACGCTCTAGGAGCCGAACGTTAGCCTCCTTATCATCGACAAGCAGAATACGTGCTTGCTTAATAATCTCATCCCGCATTGCTATCGATCCTGTTTTCGTCTCGTTGATTAGAGTGGAGCAATCACATCGTTCATACTCTTCGAAGGACGTAGAGATGATAGGGTTACAACACCCATAGTATAACGGTAATCCAGGTTGCGTGCGGAGCACCTGACCTATATGCTGGCAACGGCAAGCTTCATGCTGCTACTAGATGGAATCGTTTATAACCAAGGTTAGACACGAGGTCAGCGGCGACTAGAGGCTGCTGCGAGCAAGCAGGAGAAGTGTATGTCCATGACGAACGGAGCGACGGTTGATGATCTCAATGTCTTGTTCCTAGCACAGGGCGAGCAACAAGCCGTTGATGTAGCCAAACAGCTCGCCAGTTTTATCGACGCGGCACAGGATACCCTTGATATTGCAACCTATGACTTTCGGCTGAGGCCAGAGCTTAAGACGATAATTAGCGATGCGCTGGCACGGCGCGCCACGGCAGGTGTTGCGATTCGCATCGCTTATGATGCAGATAAACCAGCTGCCCCCAATTGGGAAGTAGGCATGGACCCGGCACCTGGTGGTAGTGGCAGCTTCGTACAGTCCCTGGGCTATCCGTGGCGGCGTATTGGTGGCATGAAGCTGATGCATAACAAGTATCTTGTGCGTGACGGGGACCAGCCCTATGCACAGGTATGGACTGGCTCTACCAACCTCACAGACGATGCATGGACGTTGCAGGAAAATAACGTAGTGCAGATCGCATCCGCGCAACTGGCAGCTTATTATCGACAAGACTTTGAGGATCTATGGACGGGTGGTCAGATCGAAAATACCGGTGACTTCAATACGCAACCGGTCACCTTGCGGTACGCAGCAGCCCCTGCAGCTGTTCAGGTTCTTTTTTCGCCTGGGAGAGGGCCTGCTATTGACTATGACGTCGCCCAACTCGTTGCCGGTGCCCAGCACAGGGTACGCATTTGTAGTATGCTCCTTAACTCAGGGGCCTTGCTGTCAGCCCTGAACGACTTGTTACGGATTGGACGGGTATCAGTCAGTGGTGTTTATGACCAAACCCAGATGGCAAGTGTGCTCCAACAGTGGCAGGATGTGCCACATAATCACTGGAAAATCAGTGCGGTGCACGACATCGTACAGGCGGCAGGTCTCATTGGGAAACTGTCGACACCCTATAGCCCGACCAGTCCGCACGACTTCATGCATAACAAAGTGTTAGTTGTTGACGACGCCGTGATCACGGGCTCCTACAACTTTTCGCACAGCGCAGAGCTGAATGCTGAGAATATTTTGCTGATTCAAAGCCCCGCACTCGCTGATCAATATAGCCGGTACATCGATCACCTGATGAAGAAGTATAATAACTTGCCAGTCACCTGATTGGGTATATCTTGATCGGCCAAGACAAGGATGAAACGCCAGCGATGGAAGGCACAGTGTTTGTGTAGGCGTATGGTTCAGGAGAAAGAGGATAGCATCATGCAGCATGTCGCGATGAACTGTCTGGCTGAACTATGAAACTTTCTAGGCACATCTGCGGCGGTTTACTGCTGTTGCTCACGGCCATAGCATGTGGTAATACGCAACAAGCAACACAGTCGAGTGGCGGTATAACCTCGCCAAGCACAGGAGTTACCATAGCCGGTACAGGTGTTGCAGTGCCGGGGATTACGCCGAGCATACATCCTACGATGCTGGCTACCACCACGACCAGTGTATCGATGACAGCCACAGCTGACATGACGATCACCCCTGGGCCGGGCGAGTTTGAAAATCCCGTGATAGCACAGGATTTCCCCGATCCCGATACGCTCAAAGTCGGTACGACGTACTATGCCTATGCGACCAATGGTGGTGGCAAGAATATTCAGGCAGGTAAATCGACGGATCTCGTACACTGGACGATGCTGAATGATCCCTTGCCAACGTTACCCGCGTGGTCCCAGAGAGGTTTCACCTGGGCACCTGAAGTAAGCACTGGTGCCGATGACCATCATTTTGTGATGTATTTCGTAGCGCGTGATACGGCTAGTAATAAGCAGTGTATTGGTGCAGCCACCGCAGATACACCGGAGGGGCCGTTCACGTCATCCAATCCGAAGCCACTTATTTGCCAACTTGAGCAAGGAGGTTCGATCGACCCTGAGTCGTTTACAGATAACGATGGTTCACGGTACGTCGTGTGGAAAAACGATGGCAACTGTTGTGGTATGGATACCTATCTATATGTGCAGAAGGCATCAAGAGATGGCCTGACCCTTGAAGGTACACCGACGAAACTTATTCATGAAGATCAAGGGTGGGAAGGTAATCTTGTAGAGGCACCGTTCTTGTGGAAGCACGGCAACAAGTACTACTTGTTCTACTCGGCCAATAATTATGCCGGTGCGGCTTATGCAGTGGGGTATGCTGTGGCCGACAGCTTGCTAGGACCATACCATAAGCCAAATGATCCGTTGCTCAAAACTACCACCGAGCATGGACCGGTGATTGGACCGGGCGGTGAGGATATTCTGACCACACCGGATGGGAAGAACTGGATCGTGTATCACTCCTGGGATCCAACGATTTCGGTGCGCCAAATGAACATCGATGAGTTGGATTGGCAGGGGGACACACCGGTGGTTAAGGGCCCGTATCGTAGTCCCGAGCCCGTACCGCTTCCCCAGCCCTAAGACCAGACATGCAAACCAGTCTACTCGCGAACAAGTAGCACAAGCGTGGCAAGGATGCCACGGGACGGAGGCAAGGATGTTGAACGTTTCAAGTATTCGTCGGCAGTGGAGCGTTATCATTGCACTGGTGGTAGCAGCAGTTCTGGCAGTGGCACCAGTCAATGGAAGCCAGGCCAAGACGTTACAAGCAGGGACCACGACCTTTACTAATCCGCTTCATATGGTTGCCCCAGGACACGGAAATGGGATCGTCGAAAGCTGTGCCGATCCAACGGTCTTGCACAGCCAAACGCCCGGTGACACCTACTGGTACATGTACTGTACGAAGGACCCATTGAATGGGGACGACCGTGACAGCAGTGGGAACTTCATTTTTCACAACATTTCAACGCATCGCTCGCTGGACCTAGTCAATTGGGAGTATGTAGGCGACGCGTTTGCGACCGTGCCCGCACCTGCAACATCAACAGCAGGTCTTTTTGCGCCAGAGGTAATCTATCGTAACAATCAGTATTATCTGTATTTTACGGTCACAGACGTGGCGGCGAGTGTCAGCGGTACGGCAGACCCGAACTGTAATAGTGATAGCGCAATCTTGGGTGCAACTAGCGCCAGCCCCATCGGGCCGTGGACTGTCAACACCGCACCGGTCATCGAGCCGCGTTATAATGGTGACCCCTCGAAGCCGTTCGGTCAGCGTGACTGCAACTTCTTCAATGATTTCGATCCGGAT
Source organism: Herpetosiphonaceae bacterium (assembly GCA_013821605.1). Lineage (GTDB taxonomy): Bacteria > Chloroflexota > Chloroflexia > Chloroflexales > Kallotenuaceae > JACDGP01. The sequence continues at coordinate 731 of JACDGP010000002.1, read as the reverse complement.
GTCATCACCGCTGAAGGCCAGACCTATATCTACTATGGCAGCTACTACGGGGGTATCCAACTCCGACCGCTATCGAGTGATGGCTTCGCGACCGATCCCGCGACCGCCGTCCAAATCACGATCCCCAACCGCTATGAAGGGGCCGAAGTAACGCATCATAACGGCTATTATTATTTGTATGCGTCGGCAACTAATTGCTGCAATGGTCCGCTCACGGGTTATACAGTTTTTGCCGGTCGGTCGACCAGCCCCATGGGGCCGTTTGTCGACCGCGAAGGTGTTGGGCTCACCACCGGACGTGTTGGCGGTACGCCTGTGCTGAGCATGAACGGCGATCAGTGGGTTGGTCCAGGTCATAATACGGTCTTCACCGACTTCGCAGGTAAGGATTGGACGATCTATCACGCGGTTAATCGCAATGACCCATACTTCACCGGTTCCCCTGGCTTTACCAAGCGGCCGGCCTTGATGGATCCGATTGACTATGTCAATGGCTTTCCGGCAGTACGCGCCGGGAAGTGGGTCTCTGATACGCCAATTTCCGGACCAGCAGCACAACCTGGTGAAAAAAGCGACTATAACCCAACCTACTTCAAGCCAGACCAACCGGGCGCGCTGATCCCTGCACTCTCAGATAGCTTCAATGGCAACAAACTCAACATGAAGCAATGGACATGGGTCAACAATGGTACGACGGCCCTGTATAACGTGAGCAAAGGGAGCTTCAACTT
>JACDGP010000065.1 GCA_013821605.1 Herpetosiphonaceae bacterium | reverse complement strand
GTGCTGCCGGAGCCGGCCAATCTGTTGGCGGGGCGGAACCGTTGCCAAAGAGGCGTGTGTAGGTGCCAACAAATGAGTCCGGTCCACCATTCAAGCGGGCCGGAAGATCGGCCGGGTTGACCGTCGCCGCTAGCACCCTGGTCAGGGCATATTGCGGTACATCCAGTCCGCCGGGGACCGGGGAATGGCTACCATCGGCATAGACCAGATCAGGGGGGGCAGCATAATCACGTACCGCGCGGCGCAACTCACGCATCGCCCAACGCGCCTGAGGCACGGTACCACGCCAGTGCTCGTTCTCACCGTGATAGCCCATGGCCCAATCCGTCTGATCGCTTGATGGTGTAGCGCTCGAAATAATGTGGCTCTGCATTTCCAGCAGAGTCAGCACAACTTTGGGATTGAGGCTATACAAACTGGTTTGGCTGATCAAAAACTCGGCGAACGAGTGCTCGCGATCACCAATCGTGACGCGCAGGTTTTTAAGCGGGCCCGGCTGGCCATCCAGAAACTTTTGCACCCCAGGTGCATACCAATCCGGCTCGTAGGAGAAGCGCATCGGGTTAATGAGCGCACCGCCCGTTACCGGCACTGCCACGGCCCGGCCCGGCGTTGGCGTCGGGCCGGACGGAGTGGGGGCACCTAGGAGCTCTGGTAGAACGGTGGGACCGGGCGCGGCATGGGCCAACAGTGCAGTTTGGCGATGAGTAACATAGGAAGTTGCAACCAAGGCAATGATGAGGCCGAGCTCTGCGATGAGCAGCCGCACACGCCGTGGGATAGACTTACGACGGCCGATCATAGATGCGCACTCGGAAACGCCGATCTGCCTCCGTACCGAACAACGTTTCCGTGGCCTCCGGTTGCTCGCTACGCTCTGGACTCCGGCTGCCACCCTCCTCAAACGCATCTGTAACACGCTCGAACAACGTTTGATCATCACCGTCGTTGAAGGTGCTCATGCCAACTGCGCCGGCACCGGTAATACCTTTGGTCGAAAAGTCGATCGGATCTGGAGACGTGATTGGCTGCGAGTCGGGAGCGGCCGCCGGAATATCGGGCAGTGGATCGTCGTCATGGAGATCGACGCCCTGGTTCATAGGATTGCTCAAGTCTGTGGTCGGCGCGTCATGTGGATCGAGATTGGATGGGAAGTCGTTACGGTTCATTGTGGCTCCTCGCTAGCAGCACGAATGGCCCACAGTATACACGAGCAAGCGCCTATAGCGCTCCCGATAACCGGCTATTGAGTTGCAGCCCCTTGAGCAACCGCCACAAAATCTAGCGTTAAAGTGACGTCGTCGTCGGCCCGCAGAATGCCGGCAATATCGGGGGCCTGGATGTTGAAGGTACTCAGCTTGAGGGGCGTTGTCGCTTGTCCACGGAGAGTTGTACCTTGCAGTGTGGCATTGACCGTCCATGTAACCGGCTTGGTCGTACCACGGAGGGTCATGTCACCGCTCATTTTGAACGGGAATAGGGTACCTTCCTGCAAGCTACTGGGGAGGTCACTGATCGTGGCGTGTGAAAATGTAGCCAGCGGGTAGCGGCTCGATTCAAGCCACTGGCGGCGGATCGCATTATCACGCCTGTCGCTATCAGACTTTAGCTGGCTGATGTCGATCACGATATCGCCAATGCGAGAAGCTGCCGGCTGGGCACGGTTAATGGTTACCTCGCCCGTAATCGCTTTCGTGACGCCGACGGGCGCATTGAACTGGTTGTTCCGATTGATAAAGGTTTCCTTGGCGTGATACGCCGCCTGGGACTGCGCAGGGTCGATGCGATAGACCTGGGTTCCGGAGGAACCGGCACTCGTGGCATTTGACGCGGTCGTGGCAGCCACAGTCGCCGCACCGGTGCTGCCGGTTGTAGCACCAGCGACCAACGTGGCGGGCTGTGACACTGCCACCGGCGCGGTCAACCGGAAGAAGTACACGCTGACAGCCAGCAAGAGCAGTAGGAGGACCGCAATCCCCGCCAGTACAGTTTTTTGCATAGTGCGCCTCACTTTTGCCGGGTAGTGTACACCGTTTCGGTGAGGGTACGAGACAATCGCGCTATTCGTCCTGTTCGGTATATGTACGCTTACGCGAGTCGTCGTTGTGGCCGACGGTGGATGCTGGGGTTTGCTCGCCGGTGACGTACGCCTGCATCGCATCTGGCCCGAGCACCTCGCCGGGATTCAGATGTTGGCCTTCCTTGACCAGCGGCTCGTTCGAGGTGCGTACCACACCGTCTACATCAGCCTGACCCATTGTGTGTTGATCCATATCGATACCTCCTTAAGGCTGATGCAAGTAGGTGCAAGGAGCATGCCGTGCTGTTCCCCTACTCCAGGACAGCTACAGGACGGGTGACGGGAGCGTCTCCACAAGCTAAGGCGTAGACCCAATACGTGTGGCTATACCGTGTTAGTTCTGCTGTCAGGCGCATGCCGACTTTCTCAGCAACTTGCGCCGATGCCTTGTTGGCTTGACGAATCAGGCTTATCAACTGCGGAAGATGCAGGCTCCGAAACGCGTAGTCACAGACCGCGCTTGCGGCTTCGGTCGCCAAGCCTTATAACAAATGGGGCAGCACCCCTACGGATGACTGCCCCTGCTTGGCCGATCGAACGGGTCTTAGCCGTTGCGCTTTAGCTTGCCGGTCCGCTTGGCATGGCGCTCAGCGGTGACAAACACCCACAAGCCGAGCGGGATGGTGATCAGGCCGATGCCGATGAGCGGCAACAGGAAGCCAACAAAGAGCGCGGGAACGCCGCGACCGTCGATGATGGCGGCGCGCATGCCAGCGAGCACATAATACGCCGGCGAGGCCTGACTGATCAGCTGCATCCACCGGGGCAGCACGCTGATCGGGAAATACACGCCCGAGATCAACAGGATCAGTGCCTTGATGATGTTGGTCATTTGGGCACCGCGTTCGGGAAACAGGAGGGGCAGGATGGCGGCAAAAATGCCCATCCCCACGAACGACAGACTGCCAATCATCAGTAACGCGATGGCGGCAGTAAAGCTCGCATGCGCTAGGCTGATATGGAAGAAGAATGATACGACCGCTAGAATCAATGTGGTGTGCAGCACGCCATAGACCACCGCGAAAACGGTGGTGCCCAGGAGGTGCGTGAGGCGCGAGACAGGTGCCATAAAGGTATACTCGATCGTACCTTCCCAACGCTCCCAGGTAATGGTTTCGCTGATTGCGTCGAAGACGACCGCCAGGTAGTTCCACACCAACGCCCCAACGAGCAGATACAGAATAAAGCCACTAATTGTAGCAGTCGACATACTCACGCCGGTAATTTCCGACGATGCCTTGGCGATAAAGGTAATCGACAAGGCATTCACCATTGAGTACAGCAGGAAGACAACCTCCCAGCCCCAATAGCGTTTGACCAGGTTAAAGTTCCGTTCCACAAACGCATACGAGGCCCGCGTTTCGCGCAGCGCCGAGCGTCCCATCGATCCAACTGTCATAAGCTATCTCTCCGCTTGTGCGGCGCGGTGTGCTTCCCACTCCCGCCGCAGCAAGCCCATTACAACAAGGTCGGCGTATTCGCCGTCGTACCACTCTTCTTCGCGCAGCCGACCTTCTTCCATGAAGCCGCAGGAGCGGTACGAGCGGATAGCGCGTTCATTCGTAGCCCCTGTAGTAAGCCAGAGGCGACGTAAATTCTGGTTTACAAACGACCACTCCAGCAACAGATCCAAGGCCTCGCGGCCATGGCCCTTGCTGATGTACTCGGGATCGTAAATACCGATGCCCAGTTCGGCAGTGCCGTCGCGCCTATTAAGTCGCCAGGGATGCAGGCCGATTTCACCGATGGCCTTGCCATCTACTTCGATCAGGAATTGCGCCTGTAAGCCGTCGTCAAGATCCTTTTTGAACCAGTGTTCCATCACTCCAAGGGGACGCGGGCGCCAATTTCCATAGCCGCACATGACCAAGTCAATCTCGCGATTGAAGAGCAGATGAAGTTGTTTTATGTCCTCAAGTTCCTGTGGCCGCAGCGTCACGCGTTCACCGTGTAGCATACGAACCTCCCCCTATATTTATGGTCGCGCCGCACGAACATGTTGCCATTCTGAACGAAGCAGACCCATATAGATTAAATCGACCGGCTGGCCACGGAAGACGCTATGCTGGCGTAGGCGCGCTTCCTCGCGAAAACCACAGGCTTGATAGGCCTCAATCGCGCGCTCATTCGGGGCCAGTACGTCCAGCGACAGCCGCCGAAAGTTGAGGATACGAAAGGCCCAGTCGATAAACACCCTGACTGCATCACGTCCGTAGCCCCGCCCAAGATACTCGCGGTCAAAGATGCCCATACCAAAGATGGCATTGTGAGCCATGCGATTCTGATGCACTATGCCGATGCGACCGATTACCTTGCCATCGGCCTCGATCACGAAGTCGATACGCTCGGCGTGGCGCTCTTCGATCTGTTTTTCGTATTCCTTCTCGCGGGCGGCCAGCGACTTGGGCATCCAATCGGGCTGGCTCCACTCCAGGAGGTCAACGTTTTGTTCAAGCTCCCACAGGCGCTTCAGGTCGTCTTTCTCAACCGCCCGCAGGATTACTTTTTCACCCTTTAACATGGGACACTCCTCGGCTCCGCCGCGCCTGCCATTCCTCACGCAGCAAGCCCATAATGACTTCATCGACATATGCACCGTCGCAGTAGACCTCTTCGGGACAGCGACCCTCTTCCACAAAGCCTAGTTTCTGGTAGGCGCGGTAGGCACGCTGGTTGGTGCTCCACGTTGTTAGCCAGAGTCGTCGCCAGTTCTGCGTTTCGAAGACCCAGGTCAGGAAGACGCGCAACGCATCGCTGCCGTAGCCGCGCCCGACATAGGCTTCGTCATAAATACCGATCCCAAAGGAGGTCGTGCCGCTCCGCCGGTCGGAGTGGTGCAACCCAACCCCGCCGATCAGTTTGCCATCAGCCATGATCGCAAACTCGTCGTCTGCCCCTTTTTCCAGCGACTTCTTAAACCAGTATTCAAGTCGAGCGAGCGGCTCGGGATACCAGTCACCACCCCCCATTTGCATCAAGTACACCGAGCGGGAGAGCTCATGCCAGCGCGGCAAATCGGTTTGCTCCCAAGCCCGGAGAGAAGTTTTTTCACCTTGTAACATCGTGTCACCTCTATAGCCCACGACTAGAGAGCGTGGGCTTTCAACGTCGCCACTTGGTCATTCTGGAGCCACTCGGGCCGGATGGCGCTCATGATGACCACATCAACAAACTGCCCGTCAAGCCAGACCGCATCGCGCAAACGACCTTCTTCCACAAAGCCCGCAGCGCGATATGCACGCAGAGCACGCTCGTTGGTGGCCCAGGTTTCCAGCTCGATCCGGTGGAGATTATGAATTTGAAACGCCCAGCGCAGCACGACCCTGAGGGCATCGCGTCCATAGCCACGTCCAATGTGTACCGGTCCACTCAGGGCAATCGATAACAGCGCGTGCTGGTTGTGGCGGTCGATCTCTTTGATCGACAGCATGCCGATAAACTCATCTGCTACCTCAATGCCAAAGTTGACCCGGACTTCCGGGGAGGAATGGAGCAGGTACTGCCAACGCTCACGGGCGATATCGATACTGACCGGCACCCAGCGCCCGGTACCCGAGAGCGTCAGATCGACATCGTCGTTCATACGGTACCAGGCCTCGAAGTCCTCTTCCTGTAAGGCGCGCAGGACGACCTTTTCACCTTTGAGCATAGTTAGTGCTTCCCCAGCGAGCCGATCATAGTGCGTATATGCCCAAGATCCGCTTCATCACGCGTTATGTCCATCATCACCGAGTCATAGCGCTCGCCACCGATGCTGTAGCTCCCGCGCCAGCGGCCAGCTTCACGGAAGCCGGCCTTGAGATAGGCACGGTGACCACGCTCGTTAAAGGCGACATGCCACAGCCGAATGCAATGGAGATCATGGAAGAAAAAGCCGTATTCTGACATGAGCCGTACAGCTTCCGTCCCATAGCCCTGATTCCAGGCGGTCGAATCGCCAATCGCAATGCCTAACACGGCAGTTTGGTGGCGGTGGTTCATATCCATCAACGAGACCGTCCCGATCAACCGTTCGCTCGCCCGCACCACGATGCCGAAGGTCACAAGATTCTCCTGCTTCGCGAGGCTGTCATACCACTGCTGCTCGTCCTCAAGGCGGTAAGCGCGACCTAGCTCGCCCAAGTACGCCGTTAACTCGAGGTTGGAGAACCACTCGGTGAAGAGGGGCACGTCTTCCTTACGCAAGGTCGTGAAGAAAATGCGCTCGCCCGGCACGACTTCGGGGCGCTTGCTCGTGTCCATGATTTCGCACTCCTTTTAGCGGACCAAAACGGCCGAGTCGACTTCCTCGCGCATACGAACGTAACTGTCATAGCGAATTTCGTTGATCTCGCCGCGCTTGACCGCCGCCTGGATCGCACATTCCGGCTCATGGACATGGCTACAGGGCTGGAAGCGACAGTCGCCAATAAATGGACGAAACTCGCGGTAACACCAATCAAGGTCGGCGGGCGGTACCTGCCACAAGCCCAACTCACGGATGCCAGGTGTGTCGGCGACAAAACCACCGAAGTCGAGCGTGATCAATTCGGGATGGACGGTGGTATGGCGCCCTCGGCCATGGTTGGCACCGGTATCACCGCTCACATCACTGACTCGCAGCCCCAACCCCGGCTGCACCGCATTCAACATACTCGATTTACCGACGCCCGATGGGCCACTCAGGGCCGAAATCTTATCCTTCAAAAGTTCCTGCACCGCATCAACGCCAATACCGGCGCGTACACTAGTGAGCAGCACGCGATAGCCAATGCCCATGTAGGGCGCGAATAGTGCCTCGATCTCGGCTTGTGGTCGCAAATCACATTTATTGCCGATGATGATTGCATCAATATTGTTAAGCTCGGCCATGACCAGATAGCGGTCCAGCATGCGCAGATGAGGGGTGGGGTTGGCAACGGCGAAGACGGTCAGCACCTGGTCCAGGTTGGCGACGAGTACATCTTCTTTCCAAATACCCTTGCTACCGGCGGCCCGGCGTGCGAGCTTGGAATGACGTTCGGCAACCGCCTCGATCACCCCTTCGCCATTGGACGTGGGAGTCCATTGGACGCGATCACCCAGCGTGGCAATATCCGTGGGGACGCGTGACTTTTTGAGACGCCCGCGCAGCACGCAGCGCACGACCTCGTCGCCCTCTGCCACCCAAAAGAAGCCGCTCTGCGCTTTGACTACCGTACCTGTTTGTGTCATGCCTTATCCTTAATTCCTTGCTAAAGACGAACTAATCGTCGTCCTCTTCCATACCTTCGATGTCTTCATCGAGGGAACGACCGGTGAGGCTTAAGAAGACATCTTCCATCGACACCTCGGCGACCCCGCGCTCGCGGGCGAGATGGCTTTTCAAGCCAGCAGGTGTATCCATGGCGACGATACGCCCGGCGTCGATGACTGCAATCCGGTCGCAGAGGTGGTCAGCCTCGTCCATATCATGCGTTGTTAGAAAGACGGTTGTCTGGTGTTCTTGCCGCATGCGCAGGATAAACTCCTGGACGTCCTTCTTAGACCGTGGGTCAAGGCCTGTCGTTGGCTCGTCCAGTAACAGTAAGACCGGCGAGGTGAGCAGCCCACGGGCGATCGCAACCTTTTGCTGCATGCCGCGCGACATATGCTCAAGCGGTTCGTAAAAGCGCTTTTCGCTGAGGCCAAGCTGTTTCAAGATGTCGAGGGCACGGAGCTTGGCGTCGCGCACGTCGAGGCCATAGAGCCGCGCGCCATACATCAAATTTTCCGCCGCGCTCAACTTCTTGAAGAACGAGGCCTCAACCGAGACACGATTGATCAGGCGCTTGACCTGCTTCTCATCGGCTTGCACGTCATAGCCGAAGACTGAGACCTGACCGGCGTCCGGAATGAGCAAGGTTGAGATTAACCGGATTAGGGTCGACTTGCCCGAGCCGTTCGCACCGAGTAGCCCAAAAATTTCACCCTTGCCAATCTCAACACTGATGTCATCGACGGCACGGACCGGCGGCTTTTTGGGTTTCTTGCTCCACGGCATACGGCTTTCATCGCTAAAGGCTTTGACGACACTATCGATCACCAAGGCTATTTCGCGACGGTCCGCAAGCGGGGGTGCGACGACGGGCTCAACTTCATATGTTTCAAAAGCCAACATTGGCAACTCCTTCCTTTAAGCGGACCGTTGCAGGTCCGAGCGGTTCAAACCGACGGTTTCCACCAGCGCAGGCGGGCCAGCCACCGGCGCAGCGGATGTTGATCAGGTTGGGACGACCGAAGCCGTTCCACTGTTCCGTTGCGCTCCAGAACTAACATCTGGGGGCCTCCTTGCAAAACAAACACGGGCCGTACGTATCAATCGCCACGGCCCGTGCACAGGGTACAAAAAAGCCGTGAGTGTAAGTTGTGTGCTTACCCACGGCAGAAGTTCAGCTGGATGAAGATTACATCACATTCTGAAACACCTGCCGCTGGGTCCGCCAAAGCGTGCAAGCACGCCACGATCAACCAAGAGAGCTGTAGCGGGCACACTGATCCCAGCACTCGTAGAGGTCTGAGGCACGGTGGCCACCTTGATTCGGTTGATCATGAGCATTCTCTGCATCATTTTGGCTCGCTCCACGTGATTGTACGCAAAACTTCGAACCGCTCGAAGCTTCAGCAGCATAGCATACCGCTCTAGGGCATGTCAAGGGGTCAATCTGGGTTTTTGCGTTTCACTTTCGTAGCGGAGAATTAGCCGTTGCCACCGCTATCATCGCCGACAATTGGCAACTGGTCGGTGATCGTGGGTGCATCCTGGTCCTTGTGCCGCTTAATGCGGACCTGTGCAACTGCATCTGGCTGGATCAGCCCATGCTCAGCCGCGTGGGTTGCGGCGGCGACCGTATCGGCAACGAGCACCAACTCAACCGCCGAGGCGTGCAACTCCGCCACTAGCAGGCGGATGGCTGTCGCACGTTCCTCAAGCGTGACATCGCGGATATAAATCGCCTTAATTCGCCCAGGATACGTTTGCACGATGTCGCGGTAGATCTCGGGGTCTTCCTGACCGCTGTCGCCGACCAGGACGAACGGCAATGTCGTATGGGTTTCCAGAATCGTGCGGATCTGGGCGAGTTTGTGCTCACGGTGGCCGCTCTTGAGCCAATGCTCGGGCTCTAGTCCAATGTCACGCAGGAACAGCGGCCCGAGCGGGATATTGTTGATCGTCATGAAGTCGATCAGCAGGTCGTACAAGTTCCACGGGCTGCTTGAGACATAAAACAGCGGGTTAGAGCCCGTGCCGTCGGGTCCAGCGCTGAGCGCTTGATAGAAGGCTGCGACGCCCTCGAAGGGCAGGCGCGTATGCGGATTATTCAGGACGACGATGCGGGCCATGGTCAGTGGATCGGCTGCACCAGTGCGGACGATGGTGTCATCGATGTCACTGATGATGCCGAAGGTAGCCTGCGGTGGCGGCACGAGCACATGGCCGACGACACGCACGACCCCCTGGCCCCCGACGAGCGGCTCAAGGAGCTCAACGTCGACCGCATGCCAGATCTGCGCCAGCGGGAGGGGATCGGTAGGTGTAATCTGCAGGTCGAAGTAACCCTCATCGTCGGTGCAGGCCTCGAAGGTTGTTCCTGCGGCACGTATCCGGAGCCGTGCTTGCGGAATCTCGCGGCTGGCGAAACGGCGGTACATTTGCACGATGTTGTCCCACACGCTATCGCTCTCGACGGCACTCCTGGTGTCGCGGTGTTCCAGAACGCGTCCTTTAAGATACAGTGTGTGCACCGTGCCGTGGCCACGGTAGGGCTGGATCTCGATCGGTCCAATCCAGTGGTTGCGGAGGCGGAGGTGGTAACGAGCGGCATCTAGTCGCTCCTCGACACTACTCGCTAAGCGGTTCAATGCCCGCAACCAGTCGCTCATATACGTCTCCTTGACCTCCCGGTGTAGCAAGGATGGCACCATAGCTTCAGTAGGAGGCAGCTGCGGCACATGTCAGCTGATAGTTATCAGGAACGTTGTACAGCTAGCAAGCTTGCGCGTAGGTGTGCGTGGTATAGCTCCTGCTACACGGCGTAGTCCACTAGGAGCAGCATCAAAACTCATGTCAATATAGCTATGATCGTCGCTTGACACATTCATAAAAAGCACGTTTAATCAGGTAGCCATCGGGCACGATCAAAACTTTGTCGATGTCGGTCATAGTGATAGCAATATGCGCTCGCGGTCCCGTCGTTGAGCACATAGACGCTTAGTTGGATCCGCGTTACCTGTGAAAGAGGTCGGGCATGCCAGTAAGCTCAGTCTTCGACACGCATTCACCACAGGCGGGCGCCATCTCCAGGCTGTTCCTGCTCAGCCTCGGGATCTCGGCCATCATCTTCCTGTTAGTCGTAGGACTCGTCCTGTATGCGATAGTACGCTATCGTGGACAGCCGGGGCAAGAAGATCCAACACCGGTCTTTGGCATGCGACATTTAGAGATTGCTTGGACGATAGCACCTGCCGTCATTCTCCTTGGGATGTTCGGTCTGACGGTAACAACCATGCGCGCCACCAATCCCCCCGCTGCGAAGGAGGCCGACATCGTTATTACCGGCTACCAGTGGTGGTGGGATGTGCGCTATCCCCAAGCGCACGTTGTGACCGCCAACGAAATCCATATACCGGTTGGTAAGCAGTTGCGGATCGAACTCAAGGGCGGCGACGTGATCCATGACTTCTGGGTGCCGCAGCTGGCGCGTAAGATGGATATGGTGCCCGGTCACACCAACGAGCTCCTCCTATTTGCGGATACACCTGGTACCTACCTCGGAGCTTGTGCCGAGTACTGCGGGACACAGCACGCGTGGATGCGCATTCAGGTTATCGCGCAATCACAAGCCGAGTTCGATAGCTGGCAACAGGCTCAAGCGCGAGGGGCGGCTGTGACGGCGGATGCCGCAGCCAACCAAGGTGCTCAGCGCTTCCGGCAACTGACCTGCAGCAGCTGCCACGCGATCGGCGGAACGGGAGCAAATGCTCAGGTTGGCCCCGATCTAACGCACATTGCCAGCCGGAATACGCTGGGAGCCGGCATTATCGAAAATACGCCAGACAACCTTGCTCGCTGGATCGCAAACCCACACGCCATCAAACAAGGGGTGCTGATGCCTAATCTTCAGCTCTCGGATGCCGACGTGCGCGCACTCGTCGCCTATATGGAGGCCTTGAAATGACTGGGATTCCACTGGCTGGAGAACAGACTGCACAGCGGTCTGGGCTAGGCGAATACAAAGGAGCATTGTCGTGGATCGCATCGGTCGATCACAAGGTGATCGGGATTATGTATCTGGCGACGACGATCTTCTTTTTTGGGGTGGGTGGGATTGAGGCGATGTTGATGCGCATTCAGTTGGCCAAGCCCAACAATGCCTTTCTGACGCCAAGCGCCTACAATCAAATCTTCACGATGCACGGCACGACCATGGTCTTTCTGGTCGTGATGCCGATGCTGATCGGCTTTGCCACATATCTGGTACCACTGATGATCGGCGCGACCGATATGGCCTTCCCGCGTTTGAATGCGCTCAGCTTTTGGCTGCTGGTCTTTGGGGGCCTCCTGCTGTACTGGAGCTTCATGGCCGGGGGTGCGCCGGCGACCGGCTGGTTCAGCTACGCGCCGCTTAGCGAGAAACAGTTTTCCTCCAACGCCGGTCCGGATTACTGGGCACTCGGGCTGCTCGCGACCGGCATCGGCACCGTGATGTCCGGCGTCAATTTTATTGTCACGATCATCACACTGCGCGCTCCTGGGCTTACAATCCGGCGGCTGCCGTTGTTTGTGTGGATGACGCTGATTAATTCGTTCCTGATTCTGTTTGCACTGGCGGCGCTTAATGCATCGCTCGTGATGTTGTTGATGGATCGCCTGCTGCAGGCGCGCTTCTTTAACCCGGCCGTGGGTGGCTCGGCTATTCTGTGGCAGCATTACTTCTGGGCCTTCGGCCATCCCGAAGTCTATATCATGGTGTTGCCCGCCTTTGGCATTATTTCGGAGGTTATCCCGGTCTTTGCACGTAAGCCGATTTTCGGCTATAGCTTCGTCGCAGCCTCGACCGTCGCGATCGCTTTCCTGAGCTTCGGCGTATGGGCCCACCATATGTTTGCGGTCGGGCTGGGTCCTACTTGGGAACTGGTCTTCGGCGCGAGCAGCATGTTGATCGCGATTCCCACCGGCGTTAAAATCTTTAATTGGGTGGCGACGCTGTGGGGTGGAGCCATTCGCTTCAGCACGCCAATGCTCTTCTGTATTGGCTTTTTGATTACCTTTACGGCCGGCGGATTAAGCGGCGTGACCTTCGCGATCGTACCGATTGATTGGGCGACGACGGACAGCTATTACGTCGTGGCCCATATGCACTATGTGCTCTTTGGCGGCTCCTTGTTCGCGATGCTGGCCGGTATCTTCTACTGGTTTCCGAAGGTCACAGGCAAGATGCTCGATGAGCGACTAGGGAAGTGGTTTTTCTGGCTGATCTTTATCGGCTTTCATATGACCTTCTTGATCCAGCATTTTCTCGGTCTGATTGGCATGCCACGCCGTATCTGGACCTATCCCAACCTGCCGTATTGGGGGGTGATGAATCTGATTTCGACGGCGGGAACGTTCCTGATAGCCCTATCAACATTGGTCTTCCTGGCGAATGTGATTATCAGCTTGCGGTCGGGAGCGCCGGCCGGCGACAATCCTTGGGAGGCCTGGACGCTGGAATGGGCCACGACATCACCGCCACCGGTACATAATTTCGATCAGGTCCCACCGGTGAACAGCCGCCGACCCCTATGGGATCTGGCACATCCTGATCGCGCCGACCAAGACCTGCCGGAAGAAGGCGGAGTGAACATTGACATCGAGCCCAACAAGTTGGGGATGGGGATGTTTCTCCTATCCGAAGCCTTCTTTTTCTCATTGCTGATCTTGGCATACGTGTATTACATGAGCGGCGGGTCAGAGGGACCGAACGCACTTAACGCGCTCAACCCACTGTTAGCTGGCATCTATACTGTGTGCCTGTTGCTTAGCAGCGTTACACTGTGGCGCGGCGTTCACAGCTTGCGCAACGGCAAGCCGGGCCAGTTCCGCTTGTGGTTACTGGCCACGGTTGTGCTGGGAGCCATCTTCCTGATCGGTCAGGGACGTGAGTATCTGGGCTTGATCAACCAAAACGTGACGATCAGCCGTAACCTTTTTGGGACCACCTTTTTCACACTCACCGGCTTTCATGGGCTGCATGTTTTTAGCGGCTTGGTCGCACTCGCAGTATTGCTTGGTCTGGCCTTCATGGGTGATTTTAAAGGGCTACGTTCGCGCGCGGTGGAAACGGTTGAACTGTATTGGCACTTTGTCGATGCGGTGTGGGTGATCATCTTTACGCTCGTCTACCTGCTGCCACACCTATGACAACGTTCTCGCTCCTCGTCACGGCTTGGGCTTGGGAACCCTCAGTGTGGATCGGCGGGCTCGTGCTTTTGCTGGCCTATGCCGGGGCACTGCACTTCCAGCTCAACAGCGCTGCCTGGTGGTTTATTGCCGGCGTCGGGCTGATGGTGTGGGCACTGATAGGTCCGTTGGATGTACTGGGTGATGGGTATTTGTTCAGTGCACACATGCTGCAACACCTGGTCCTGATTCTGGCCGTCGCACCATGCCTGCTGCTTGGGTTACCTCAGGCATCACGCCAGGCGCTGATGCGCTGGTCGTGGACACGCCGTATCGAGCAGATGCTTGGGCGTCCACTCCTGGCCTGGTCGCTGCATACGGGGACGGTCTGGCTCTGGCACCTACCGGTGCTTTATGAAGCGGCGTTGCGGCACGAAGCCATTCATATTGTGCAACATCTGACCTTTCTCATTACGGCAGTGATCTTCTGGTGGCCACTTTTCGCTCCCAATGGACCGCTTCGCCGGTCCTCGCTGCTGGCGCTACTGTATCTATTTGGATCAGCGCTCGCTAGCAGTGTTCTGGGCATTATCCTGACCTTCGCAACAGTGAACTTGTATCCAACCTATTTGTACCCGCGTGACCCACTCCACATCTTACCGCTGCTACGGGTGCGCTGGGGGCTATCGTCGGCACTTGACCAGCAGATGGGCGGGTTGTTTATGTGGGTGGTAGGCGGCCTGGTGTATCTGCTTGCGATGATGGGAGCTCTGGCACGTTGGTATAGTGGACCGGCGGACACCACAAGCGCGCGACCAACCAACCGCATCAACCGCGAAGGAGTCTCGGATGCAGCGTAATACATCTCGTTTATTTGCCGGTCTCGCCAACGTGCTGGTGGCGATTGGTGGTGCAATCGGCATCAGAGCTATGTTCGGTGCATTGACGGGCAACCGGCGACCACGGCCAGCGACAATTGCGACGCCAGGCAACTCCTCAACGACGCCTGGCGTCTACAGCATGCCGGACACTGTAGCTCCCGTGCATCAAACGCAGGCTCAAGCAGCGATCTATGAGACCCAAACGCCCGAGCCGCCGCTTGAGCAAGGAGCCTCACTCGGGCCACGTGCGCTACCGCCGCTACGCCCCGGTTGGAGCCGGGCCAAGCCGGAACACATCCCCGCACCAACCTACTCGCCCGCTATATTGGCACTCGCCATCGTGTTCATCCTATGGGGGATCATCAGCAGCTACTTGATTTCCGTGATTGGCCTCGTCCTTTTATTTATTGCCCTGGTAGGGTGGATCGGAGAACTGCGGCATGGCCACTAACACCGAGGTTACCTCACAGGTACCCGCGCAGGAAGACACAGCAACCCTGAGCCGACGGCAATTTTTGACCAGGCTTAGCGTCGGACTCGGTGGATTGGGCGCTGCAATCGTCGGTCTGCCGGTCATCGGCTTTCTTTTGGGTCCGCTGTTTCGTCGAAGTCCACAGGCATGGCGTGGCGTGGGAGCAGTTGACAAGTTTCAAATCGGTCAAACCGTCGAAGTTACGTTTCTGGACCCCTCGCCGCTGCCCTGGGCCGGTGTGGCGGCGGGAACGGCAGCGTGGCTACGCCGTGATGGGCAGGATCAATTCCGGGCCTTTGCGGTCAACTGCACCCATCTCGGCTGCCCCGTGCGCTGGCTACCAGACGCCAGCTTGTTTATGTGTCCGTGTCATGGTGGTGTTTTCTATCATGACGGCAAAGTGGCAGCCGGCCCACCACCCCGGCCACTGAGCGAGTACGAGGTCCGCGTCAATAATGGGCAGGTCGAGATTTTGACCAGTCCCACACCCATTGGATAAGGTGCGGCGCAGTTTAACCAGGAACCGGCACAAACGCTCGGGGAGGAGCAGATGATATGGGGCTACTGAAACGAGCCTGGCTATGGTTCGATGATCGCAGCGGTGTTTCTAAAGCTATAGGACCGGTTGCGACGCACGCGGTTCCCCGTGGCTCGGCCTGGTCGTGGGCGCTGGGAAGTGCCACCTTGTTTGCTTTCCTGGTGCAGGTAGTGACCGGCATCGGTTTGGCGACCGCGTATGTAACTTCTACGGCGGACGCCTATCAAAGCCTCCAGTTCATTAGCCACGAGGCCACCTTTGGCCATCTTATACGTGGTATGCACTACTGGGGTGCTTCGGCCATGGTGCTGTTCATTGGCTTGCATATGGCCCAGGTGTTTCTGATCGCGGCCTACAAGTTCCCACGCGAGTTGAACTGGCTTTCCGGTGTGGCCCTGCTTGGCGTGACGCTGGCTATGGGCTTTACCGGCCAACTCCTACGCTGGGATCAAACGGCAGTTTGGTCGGTGATCGTCGCTGCGGCGCAGGCCGGTCGAGCGCCGGTGGTGGGGCAAGCTCTCGTTCACTTCATCCTGGCCGGTGATACTGTCGGCGGAGCTACGTTGACGCGATTTTTCGCTTATCACGTTTTTTTCGTGCCGGCATTGATATTTGGGCTCGTTGGCCTCCATCTGTTTCTGGTGTTGCACCATGGCGTTTCCGAGCCGCCGAAGGCTGGTCGCCCGGTCGATCCTAAGACCTACCGCCGCTGGTATCACGACTACCTTAAGACCGAAGGTGTGCCCTTCTGGCCCGACTCGGCCTGGCGCGACGTAGTCGTTGGCGTTGGTATGCTCGTTGTGCTGGTAGGATTAGCGGCTGTCGTCGGAGCACCAGAACTCGGCAAGCCGCCGGATCCCACGCTCCTGGACGCGTATCCTCGGCCCGACTGGTATCTCCTCTGGTATTTTGCCGTGCTCGCCTTGCTGCCTACAAACCTTGAGGATTATCTGATATTGCTGCTACCGGCGATTGCCGGCGCGTTGCTAGTAGCGTTACCCTTTATCTCTAATCGGGGCGAACGTAGCGCGTTGCGCCGCCCTTGGGCCATGGGCATTGTGCTGATAGTCATTGTTATGATCAGCACGTTGTGGATCAAGGGTGATCAGGCACCATGGTCACCGGCCTTCACGGCCCAAGCGCTGCCTCCAGCTGTTATCCAGAACCAAGCGAGTGCGCTGGCGTCAGAAGTGGTCGTTACGGGCGCCGGTCTGTTCCACAGCAAAGGATGCGAAAACTGTCATATGGTCGCCGGCTATGGGGGACAGCGCGGACCCAATTTGACCGCCGTTGGGCAGCGGCTGTCACAGGCTCAGATGACAACCCGCATTTTAAACGGCGGCAACAATATGCCGGCCTATGGCGGGAGCCTCACACCTGACCAACTGAACGCGTTAGTAGCATTTCTAAGCTCACGGCGACCACCAGCGGTGACGCAGCCGGGTGTTGCAAGTGGGGGCAGTCAGTGAGCTCCGCGATGTGTCAAGCAGCCTTAGTTGATGTGCCACTAACTAGGCATAGAGACCGCATTCTCCAGGCTACGATTGACGCAACCGTGGACCAGATCGCACGACGTTTTCAACCAGATCAAATAATTCTGTTCGGCTCGTATGCGGCGGGAACAGAGCAGCCACTGAGTGATCTAGATCTACTGGTCATCATGGACACGCCAATCAGTGAAAGTCTCCAAGCCCTCCAGATTGCTCAAGCGCTCCAGGTTCATTTCGGACTCGACTTGGTAGTCCGCACTCCCACTAATCTTGCTCGCCGGTTAGCACTTGGCGATTGGTTCTTACACGAAGTAGTTACCAGCGGCAAGGTTGTTTATGAACGTACTCACTGAGGAGTGGATCAGCAAAGCGGAAGGAGACTTTGCTACGTCTGGACGCGAGCTACGGGCCCGGAACCATCCGAACTACGATGCGGCCTGCTTCCATAGTCAGCAGATGGCTGAGAAGTATCTTAAGGCAGTACTTCAGGAAGATGGTAAGCCAGTTCCGCGCATCCATAATCTCGTTGAGCTCCTTGGTCTCTGCTTACTGATGCACCCTACCTGGGAAATGCTTCGCTCAGAGTTGATGCTGCTAGACCAGTACGCTGTCCGCTTCCGATATCCGGGTGAAGAAGCAGATCGAATCGAGGCAGGTGCAGCATTGAAAGCCGCTACGGTGATACGGAGATTCCTACGCCAGTACTTTGGCTTAGGCTGAGGCTCACACGAGATGAGCATTAGTGAACAGCTAACATGGGATGGCCGTCTTATAACCATCTCGTGGATGGACGGCCCTCCCACACCACCATCCGCGTTCGTTACGCAGGCAAGCGGTGTTTGTTTTACTCCAGAGGGCGGCGTTGTTCTTGTAGCGGGTGCTGACGAGGAGTGGTCATTCCCTGGTGGCCATCCTGAGCCAGGGGAAACGTTGGCGGAGACGTTATGTCGTGAAGTCCGCGAGGAAGCTTGTGCGATTGTGACAGATTTGGTGTATATCGGTGCACAGCACGTGGATGATCCCTTGAGTCCCACCGGCGAGACTAGCTACTACCAGGCACGCTTTTGGGCACGGGTGCAGCTTGAGCCGTTCATGCCGCAGCATGAGACTCAGTACCGTCGCATCGTCGTCCCAGCGGATGTGCTGCCAACACTAGCATGGAGCACGACCAAGGTTGCCGAGGCATTGCTCCATGCAGCCCTTGCAGTAGAGCAACAGACCAAGGGATACTAGCTACTAATCATCACGCCTACACAACAAGTAACTGCGACTCGAAAGACACTTTACTGAGAGATAATTCGCGCAAGTTGAGCTTCTGGCTCGCTTTGTCGATGTCTATGCCGGTCAAATTGCCATGTTCGTCAAAATCGAGAACGATACCAGATTGCACTTCCAGACTATCGACACTTGGTCTTGATGATAAATCGATATATAGCGAGTCGGTGTCAGGAAAATATTCTAGTTTCATAAACTACGCTCTAGCCTATTCGCAGGGATAGTTTTGTAATAGACACAATCATCCATGACGCCAAACTCAGGGCTTTTGAACTCGCCGTATAGCGTTGCCCTATGTTCAAAGCCTAGGGCCTCAAAAAGTTGGCGTGATGGATGGTTTTCTGTCCAAACGAGGGCTTTCAGGATGTCAATCCCCAACACTTGCGCGTGAGAAACGAGGTCAGACAGGATTGACTTCGCGATACCCTGGCGGCGCTGACTAGGACAGACGGCCACACTGAGTTCGCCAAGGTGCCGTTGGTAGCTCTCACCACGGGCAAGCACACCGATGCCAACCACCTGATCCTCAATCGACGCGACGATAGTCAGTTTGTTGGGATGCATAATGAGGGCATCAACAGCTTGCTGATCTAATCCCCAGAATGAACAAGGGACCATGTCCATGGTTAGTCGACGTGCTAACGCCACGACGCCTCCGGTATCCAATTCATTCAGGCACGATAGGCTAACACTATGAGCCACGCGGTGCTCCTTCTACGTTTGGGTCAGGATCGTGGCAGCGTCGAAGGCGGCTAGTTCCTCGTCTTTCAGCAGCAGGCCCATGTTCACTGAGGACGAGGGGGCCATGATGTTGTAGTTGATAATCTTGTCGTTGATTTCTTTGATCCGGTCGGCGTAATCCTCGCGTAGGCGTTCACGCTGATATGATGGCAGGCGGGGCCAACGCTGCTGAGCTGTGCCGCGCATGCGTTGCAGCCGCGCAAGGTCTTCGTGAATCTCACGATTGACCTCGATCCATAGGGGCGCGAGATTATTCGAGCGTAGGACCCGAAACGCCATGCGCATGTCATCGGGTACGAAAGCGTCGTCGTATAGGTTGAGTGGGCGTCCCATCCCTTGCAGGTTGTCGAACAACCCCTGCGCCATGCCGTCTTGAATGCGTTGTTCGACCAAGCCCTGCCATGTCGCAAGGTTTGCCGGGTTCTGAACGCCCGTCTTGGCCTCCTCTTCCACCACGAGTTCTTCCTCGGGGTGTACCACCAGCTCTTTGCTTTGTTGGAGCGCCGTCCGAAGCCTTTCGGCCTGGCGGCGCAAAAACTCTGCGCGCCCCATGATCTCCTCTCTTACATAGAACGGGCGCTAGCGCCGTCCCGGAACATCACGCCCTTTGCTCTTACGTCGTTGCGGCTCGCCACCATTCTGGCGCGACCGCTGCTGCTGGGTCAGTTTTTGCCCATCGCCAGCCTCGGTCGCTGCCGCTTGGGCAATGACCGGCACCGGGACTCCACGCTGACCATTACCATTCTGCGCGCGACCGACTGCCCCATGGCATTTTTTGAATTTCTTGCCGCTGCCGCAAGGGCACGGTTCGTTGGGGCCAACGCGCAAATCGCGCGAGCGTACGGCTTGACTATATGCTTCCTGTGACCGCATCTGCATCACCCAGTTGGGCAGGTTGACGAAGAAGCGCCGCACGGTTGCCCCATCAATAGCATGGAGCAGCTCTTCAAACATCGAGAAGGCTTGCGTCTTATACGCGACCAGCGGATCACGCTGGGCAATCCCTTGCAAGCCGATGCCTTGGCGCAACTCCTCCATGGCGGTGAGGTAGTCGACCCACTCGTTGTCCATCGTACTCAGGATTAAGTCGCGCCCGTAGCGGTTGAGCATGTCTACGCCAATAATTCCGCGCCAGCGGTCAAAGGTGATATCGAGCAGACGCTCCAGGCCGGCTTCGACACCCCCCTCGGGCAAAGCTGAGGCCTGATCGAGCACCGTCATCCAGGCTTCCTCGATCGCCTGCTGAAAGTGTGTACCTTCCTCCTGGCTGAGTTCTGCACCATTGAAGACCGGCGTGAGGGCTTGATTGACCGGGGAAAGCAACTGCGCTACCAATGCCGAACGCTCCACTTCGGGCATGCTCACAAGCAGTGCGTCAAGGTTTTCCCCGAATTGCTGCAAGAACTCCTGCGGCGTCATGTTGGGAATGAACGGCACGATCTCAAGTAGATCATGGGCGAACAGCCGCAGATGATTACCAGCCTCACGGCTCGGTCGAATCAGCATTTCGAACTGGCGTTGCAAGGCTTCCGGTCCAAGCCCAGCGAACTGGTGCGGATCCATAGTTTGCAAGCTCGACAACAGCGGCGCCAGTCGCCGTAGTGCACCGTCGACATTTACAGTATTCGTTGACTGGGTCGTGACAGCATCGACGGTTTGTCGAATTTGCTCAACTAGCCAGGTTTCATACGAGTGCAGGTACCGCTCCTCCATGCCGCTCAACTCGTCCATGA
This sequence comes from Herpetosiphonaceae bacterium, assembly GCA_013821605.1. GTDB lineage: Bacteria > Chloroflexota > Chloroflexia > Chloroflexales > Kallotenuaceae > JACDGP01. The sequence goes on along the minus strand of JACDGP010000065.1, from coordinate 9,168 downwards.
AGAGCTCTTTGATCCGCTGCTCGACGTCACCCTCGGTGCCTTCACGCCAGCGCTCATCGAGAAAGCGTTCGATCATGGCACGGTCGGCGCTCTGCAACTCTTCCCAGGCTGGAGTGGGGTCGAAGTCGACAAACTCGGCCACATCATCCAGCAACAACCGCAACGGATGGCGCTGCTCCTCGGCCTGCGCAATCAAGGGTTGCAGCAAGGTGCCCCGGTCGGTCTCGCTGGCATTGCGCAGCGTCGCACGATCCAATTGCTGGGCACCAGGTAAGATCCGCTCTAGCTGACCGCTGACCTCGGCTTCATCGACCGTACCACCCGCCAGTTCTTCCACCTGACCGGTCGCCCAATCGGCGTAGTTGGCTAGGTAGCGCTGGACGAGCATGGCGATGCGCCGCTGTTCTTCGCCTTCTTCGAGGATCGCCCGCCGCCGCGCGTAGATCACTTCACGCTGCTTATTCATGACGTCGTCATAGTCGACGACGCGCTTACGCATATCGAAGTTGTAGCCTTCAACCTTGGTTTGAGCACCTTCGATCTGGCGTGAGATGATGCCGAACTCCAGCGGCAGGTCGTCTTCAAAGCCGGCGCGCGCCATAATGCCCTTGACCCGATCAATCGACGGGCCGAAGCGCTTCATGAGTTCATCTTCGAGCGAGATGTAAAAGCGGGATGAGCCGGGATCACCTTGCCGTCCGGCACGACCACGCAGCTGGTTGTCAATGCGGCGCGCCTCATGGCGCTCGGTACCAATAATATGCAAGCCACCGCGCTCACGGACGGCATCGCCATCGGACTCAACCTGACGCTTGATATCTTTAACGCCCTCGATCAGCTCCGGCTCCATGGTCGGCGTGGTGGCAACAATCTCCTGAGCCAGTGCATCATCGCCATGCAGCGCAGCGGCGATCAAGCGCGAACGCGCCGCATAAATGCGGTCGAAGAGTTGGGTCGCCAGGAACTCGACGCGATCATTGCGGTAGGCTTCGAGGTCGGCACGGGCCGCCGCGATCTCATTGATCTGTTCTTCGCTCAAGCCCAGCGTGGCCGCTACAACCTCGCGGGCCATGCCATACTCACCCATAACGATATCATTCACAAACTGCCAGCGTTCGCCAAAGCTATCGGCCTCGCCCGGTACGTAGCGCGTTAACAAATACAAGACCGGGTTGGCCTCGAACTGGGCGAGTGCACTATCGAAGTCCATACGAATCTGCTTGAGCACATCAACCAGTACGGACGGCAAGTGTTGGCGCTCGCTTTCTTTGCGGGCCGTGAGCTCGTCTTTGTCGACCAGCACGCGTGCCAGGGTCTTGATCTGATCGCGCTTGACGCCATGATCTTCAAGATACTGCGCAGCCAACGAGTCGGGATTACCACCGAGCAGGATGTCGGTACCGCGGCCGGCCATATTGGTGGCGATGGTGACAGCACCCGAGCGGCCCGCCTGTGCCACGATGCGTGCCTCTTGCTCGTGCAACTTAGCATTCAAGGCGTTGTATGGCACACCGTCACGCAGGGCCGACTGCAGTCGATCTGTATCACTCGCTTCCAGCAGGGCCGCGAACTGATCGATTGTTTCGGGAGCGAGGGGATCACCTGGCAGATTGAGCGCCGTCGCCGTCGTGCGCAGCGTCTGAAGCGGAATCTGATTCAGTGGCTGGTTAAGCGTCGCTTCAAAGGTTGACTGAACCTCCTGCGGGACCTTTTTGGCCTCACGTATGACCGCCAGCAACACCGAGGAAAGAGCCAACGCACGCAAGGCTGCCGGTCGCAGGTAAGCGGCTAGGCGCTCGTTGTTTTCAATACTGGCGGTCCCAACCAGCACCGGTCGCAGGCCGACATAGCCGGCCAAAATCTCGCGCACAACAGCACGATACTTCGCTTCTTCCGAGCGGAAGATCTGGTCGTTTAAGTCATCGCGGACCATATCGCGGTGGGTGGGGATCGGCACGACGTCAAGCTTATAAATCTTGGCAAACTCTTCGGCCTCGGTTTGGGCTGTGCCGGTCATGCCAGCGAGCTTGGTGTACATGCGAAAGTAGTTTTGGATGGTAACGGTGGCCATCGTCACGTTTTCTTGTTGAACCGTGACGCCTTCTTTTGCCTCGACCGCCTCGTGCAAACCATCTGACCAGCGCCGACCCGGCATGGTGCGACCGGTTTGCTCATCTACAATGATCACTTCGCCATTTTGGATGATATATTCTTTGTCGCGTTTATACATGTACTCAGCCTTGATGGCATTGTCCAAGAAATGCGCGAGTTCAGCCCACTCCGGATCATACAGCGTTGCATCTTCGGGGATGCGACCTTGATCCTTGATCTTGCGCTCCATTTTGAGCGTACCCTGATCGGTCAATGCTACGCCGCGCTGCTTGAGATCAACCACGTAATCGATGACCTCCAGCTTGCGGTCGATCTCGGCCCGCCGCTCGTTATTGCCGGTATTGTCGGCCTCTTTTTTCAAGGCTGCGTACTCGCGCTCTTCCATGCCCCGCAGACCACCAACGATCCCCGCAAAATACTGGTACTCATTTGACGACTCGCGCGAGGGACCAGAAATAATCAAGGGTGTCCGTGCTTCGTCGATCAAGATATTATCAACTTCGTCGACGATGGCATAGTTGAGTGGGCGCTGGACCGTAGCGTCGAAGCGCGTGGCAATATTGTCGCGCAGATAGTCAAAGCCGAATTCGTTATTGGTGCCGTAGGTAATATCGGCGGCATAAGCTTCGCGGCGGGTGATCGGGCGCCAGTGGACCAGCCGCTGGTCTTCCAGGCTGGCTTTCGGATCCAGATACTCGGGATCGAAGATCGCTGACTGATCATGCGCGATATAGGATACGGTAATGCCCAGCCGCTGATAAATGGGACCCATCCAACCGGCACCAACGCGCACCAAATAATCGTTGACCGTCACGAGATGCGCGCCCTTGCCACTGAGCGCGTTTAAGTACAATGGCAGGGTCGCGACCAACGTCTTGCCTTCGCCAGTCTTCATCTCAGCGATTTTGCCTTGATGCAGGACGATCCCGCCGATCAACTGCACATCATAGTGGCGCTGCCCGATCACACGGCGCGCCACTTCACGCACGGTTGCAAAGGCTTCAGGCAGCAGATCATCAAGCGTTTCCCCGGCGCGCAGCCGGCTACGGAACTCGGCAGTCTTGCCATGCAGTTCCTCCTCGCTCAACGCTTGCCAGGGCGCTTCCAAAACATTGATTTGATCGACAATGCGGTCTAGGTCGGATAAAACCCGCTCATTCGTATCACCACCGCCAAAGACGCGGCTAATCCATTTAAACATTTTCTGTCCCTCGCCACATTGCCATGCGGGCAGGATGTAGCTATCTAGTGCTTGCTACGTGTATTATACCAAAGCAGTTTGGGCTGATGATGAGAGGTCAGGGACATTATGATCAACGAACAAGCGTTTGTGCTGGTAGTTGGGGGAGCAGATACCGGACGATCGCCCTTGCTGGCAGCGCTCGTGCGACGCGCACTGCCCGCTATTGAGGTTCGCTCGGCCGGCGTCCTTAGCCACGAGGGCGAACCAGCGGATAACGAAGTCGGGCTAGCGCTCGAACAGCTCGGTCTGCAGCTCGGCGATCACCATGCCCGTCCGCTTGATCCTGACGAAGTACGCCAAGCGGATCTTCTGCTGGCCGTTGATCGGGGCACAGCACGCGTACTCCAAGCACAGGCTGATGTGGCTGGTCGTACTGTTGCCCTGAGCGAACTCGCCGCCATGAGCGATGTCGTTGATCCGCACCGTATGCCGCTGGGCTTGTGGCTGGCTGCTGCACGGGACTTCCAGGCACAACTCAACGTCGCCCTCCCTGTGGTTCGCAAACGCTTGCCAACGCAGCGGTCAGAGACACCAGACCAGCCGCTGACCGGCGTGCCGTCTCCTCACGTGATCCAACCCACTGGGAACACGCCTGCGGTCGCTGCCGCACCCGAACGAGCCGAGTCACTCACACGGATCAATCGCTTACTCGAAACAGCACAATTGTTACCCGAAATCGTGGACTGGACGCGTTTACGGACCGATGTCGGTGACCGATTACGAGCCATCGCAACGGCCAGCCAGAGCGCCGCTGACCTTACTCCGGCAGCGACACTGATGATCGAGGGGCTGTTAGGCCAGACCACTGTCATGCCATCGGCGGAGCGCATCGCGCAGCTACGCACCATGCTGAACCGCCTTGGGCAGCCCATTGATGGGCCTGGGCTGGCACAGTTAGGCAGTGAAGCCATAAACTGGCGGCTTAGTTAGTGGACGAGCGCAAGCCTCCAATACTCGTAGGTGGCGGCTTGTTGGAAACCGCATGACTCATACAGACCCAACGCACGTTGATTATCGGTTTCGACCTCGAGCATAATGGGAAGGTCGCACTGGTCCACCAAGATGTTAATCGTTGTAGCCAGGATCTGCCGCCCGTAGCCACGACCCCGCTGCTCCGCCAGGACGCCAAAACCATAAATGAACCGCTCTTCCGGCATACTTTGCACCGCAATCACACCAATCGGCTCCGTATCGAGTCGTGCTAGATACGCACGGCGGCTCGGCTGCTGGATATATTGCTCGATCCAGTGCTGCGACCGCTGCATCGGATGGTCGAATGCGCGGGCATGAATGCTGGCCGCCACCTGAGCGGTAGGTGCTTCGACCTGCTCAAGCTGAATAGGAGATGTACCGGTGACCAGCCGCTGTGGGTGCGGAATCACCATTTTATGTTCGCTAAAAACATACTGTGCGCCCAGGTTGCGTACAAATGCCTGCCCACCAGATGAACTGGGTTCGCAGATGAATAATAAGCTTTCGATGGAGCGCGCTATGGCCTCCACACGAGCAGCCGCATACAGTTGGCTAAAGATGCCCTCGCGACGATGATCCGGGTGAACCATACCATTGAGTTCAAGGATCGGTCGCCCAAAACCGTACAGCCCAAGGTAGCCGATCAACGCTCCGTCTTGATGGAACAAAAAATCATCTGTGTCGGTACCCGGCCGCTCTTCGAGCATATCCCAGTTTAGTTTTAGGTCGAGGCCGTCATGCCGGTTGCATGCATCAGCAAGCGCATGAATTGCCGCTACATCGGCTGCGCTCAGGCGCTGTCGTTGGGCTAGCCCTGACTGCTCGTTTATCATGGATGGGTGTACCTTTAGCTATAGATCGCAATGGCTGCAGAGAACGTACCATCATCATATCGATGATGGAAGGAGAAGGCGGCATGCAGTGCTGGTTCCCACGATGGCTGCTGATCTTGATCAGCTTTGGACTACTGCTGATAGCCTGCGGGCAGGCAACTTTACAGCCTACAACAGGGCTCACTTCGACGCCGGACGGGGCAGGTGCTAATGAGACGGATCTGTTTGCCGGTGTTCCACAGGGTCAAACTACCCAAGGCTACCATACGTTGGGGGCCGATAGTGCAGCCGTCAAGCTGGTCATGTATTCCGATTTCCTTTGACCGACCTGTGCTTTCCACGTCGTGGAAACCGAACCACAATTAATTGCCGACTATGTGCGCACCGGCAAAGTGCAGATCGTGTACCGGCATCTTTTACAATTAGGCCCGGGCTCATTAAGCACAGGTGAGGCGAGCGAGTGTGCAGGTGCTCAAGGCAAGTTCTGGCAGACGCGTAAACGCTTGTATGAACTGCATGGAGCCTTACCGGCCGATCTGCTACAGCAGGTGGGTATTGATGCGAACCGTTACGCGACGTGTATGAATTCACATCAGTCTGAAGCGGCCGTCGAAGCCGATAATGCTGATGCAGTCAAGAACAACATCGTCGGACGGCCGTATTTCATTATTGGTGGCGACACGCGGCTGATTGGTTCGCAGCCATACTCGGTTTTTCAACGTGCGATCGATGCTAAGTTGCGCTGAGAGCAGTAGCAGTGGGCAGAGCATACAACGCCAGTGTTTAGTCGTTCGTACGCCGTAAGACCGCGATCACGTAGGCCAGTCCAAACAGTGCAATCGCGCCTGTCAGCAGTCTCCAGCCAAAAGGGAGACGGATGTCAAGCCCTAGCGCGACTACGCCAGCGACTGCTCCCACAACGAGCACAACCAGCAGATACTGGAGATGCGAACGGATAAGGCGATTAGCCGCATCGACGCGCTGAACCGTCCGCAGCCGTTGCCCAAAGTGCTGGAGATCCCAGGCGGCTAGCGTTAGCAACAGCCCCAGGAGCATGCCCAGCGGTGGCAGGGCGACCCAGAGCCCCAGCGCAGCAGCGCACACGAAGCCCACGAACCCCATAGTGGGTGCCTGGCTCCATTGTCGCCGGTCGCCTAGCCACCATAGCAGCCCGATCACCGCCACGATGACCGCGCCCAACCATTGGCCGCCAGCACTATAGGCTAGCCCCAGTGCCAGCGTCGCCAGCGCAATGGCGATGCTACCGGCATAGTGGGTTATTGTGTGCTCGGGCTGCCAGTTCACGATTATCCTCGCCGAACTTGGGGAGCATGCCGGCGAGTGAGTGCTTCGTACGCGATCTGATAGAAGGGTGTGCCAAGCTGCCACTCGATGACTGTTACACCTAGCTGTCTCAGTTTATGCAGCAACAACATGCGCTCGACCCGCGCTAACTGCCCGGCCAGTTCCACATCACGACTGGAACCGAGGCTCTCCACTTCGAATAGGATCGGATCGGGGCTGATCACCAGCAGTTGGTACTCGCGCGCGCATAGCTGCATGAGCATCTCTAGGTCTTCTGCCTGCAGCGGGCTGATCAAGACGATTTGTGATCGCGCTGGGAACAAGTGCATCGGCAGCAAGTCCAGTCCTTGCACGTCGCGCCGGTCATAGGTTTTGGCACGCGCCAGCGCCCGTAGAATGCGTTCGCGTTGCAGCTTGCCGTAGCCCGGAAACGTCCAGTCTACGATTGCTGAGTACATGACCAAGCCCACCCGATTACCGCGCTTCAGAAACACATCCGCCAGCGCCGCCGTCGCCTCCACGGCCTGCTCGAAAAGTGGACCGCCACCGACGCGGACGTTGCTACGCTGCCGGGCATCCAGAATCAGCCCGACATCCGCCACGCGCTCTTGTTCGAAGTCATTCACAAAGAGCGTCTCAGCCTGACGTGCGGTTGCCCTGGCATTGACCCGGCGTAACGGATCGCCGGGTTGGTATGACCGCACCCCGAAGAATTCGACCCCAGGGCCACCTTGACGCGCCGGAATCAAGCCCGAGTAGACTCGCGTCTGCCGCGGACGGATATCGACCCGCCGTAGCTGGACGGCCTCCGGCAGAACCAGCAGATGGCCCGGTGCTGGCAGCACCCCTCGTCGCGCGAATAGGCCAAGGCGGTCGCTGCTGATAACTTCCTCGCTCGCGAAATGGTAGACACCGCGTAGACCCTTGAGCGTGTACTCCAGTTTGACCGTCGCTCCTGGAGCCAACGTAGTCAATACACTGGTGGCCCCATCGCTCGCTTCCAGGCCATTTGGCACGAGGTCGCGGGCGATGAGCTGTTCGATTTGTGGGCCGTCGTTCATAATGACGAGCTTGACGACCACCGGTTGCTGCTGCGCCACGCGGTCGGTACTGAGAGTGCGGGTCACGCGCAGCTTCGGCGGGTCAGGCCGGTCCAGCAATGCCGCACCCAAGTAGAGCAGGGGTGGGACCGCTAGCACGAGGAACGCGCCGTTGGAGGCCAGCAGGCCGGTCCAGATTAAGGCGAAGATCAACGTGCCGAGTAGCAGAAAGCGCGGCATTAGCGACTGCCGTTACTGACCGGCACCGGAACCTGTTGCAGCAGCATTTCGATCACCTCGTCCGCTGCACGGGGCTGCAGCCAGAGATTCGGCTCCAGCATCAGCCGGTGGATCAACGCCGGCTTGGCGAAAGCTTTGACGTCGTCGGGTAGCACGTACTCGCGGCAGTCCAACGCGGCGCGTACCCGCGCGAGCCTAAAGAGCGCCAGCGAGCCACGTGGGCTGGCCCCGACGGCTACACGCCGATCATTGCGTGTGGCATTGACCAGCATCACAATGTAGCGCTGGATGTCGGGTACGGCATACACTGCCTCGACGATCTCGCGCAGTTCGAGCAACTCCGCAGCATTGGTGACCTGTTGCACTGCCAGATCGTCACTGCGGCGCTCTTGCCGGCGCCGCAGAATCTCCTGTTCTTCGTCGATCGACGGATAGCCAAGCCCTAGCTTGACCAGGAAGCGATCCAGCTGGGCCTCGGGCAGCGGAAACGTGCCTTCGTATTCGATCGGATTCTGGGTCGCGATCACAATGAAGGGCTGTGGCAGCGGCAGCGTTTCGCCTTCCAGCGTCACCTGATACTCCTGCATAGCCTCTAGCAACGCGGACTGGGTCTTGGGCGAGGCCCGGTTAATCTCGTCGGCCAGGATGATGTGCGCGAAGATCGGTCCCTTGCGCAGCTCGAAGCGCCCCTGGCTGCGGTCATACACGTAGGAGCCGGTGATGTCGCTCGGTAGGAGGTCGGGCGTGAACTGGATGCGCTTGAATTCCAACCCGAGGGCCGTTGCGAAGCTCTTGGCGATCAGCGTCTTAGCCAGCCCAGGATAATCTTCGAGCAGAATATGGCCACCGCCCAGCATCGCCGCGAGCATCTGTGTCAGTTGCGGTCGCTTGCCGACGACGACCCGCTCAACTTCGCTGATGATGCGCGTCGCAACCGCTGCTAATGGGGCAAAGTCGGTGGTCATGGGGCCACTCCTGTTAGGATTGTTAGTCGGTCGTGCAAATAGTCAACGGTTGCGGCTAGTTCGCGGTCAAGACTGTGCTCCCGCGTTTGAGAGAGACGCTGTTGCGAGGGAGCCAGTATGCGGGGCGCACGCAGCAGTCCCAGGACCTCGGGCGGTATTGTCAAAGTGCCATTGTCCAATCGCCGCCAAATCTGTTGCGACGGTAGCCTTTCCTGTTCGCTCAGCACCTGCAGGACGAGTTGCCGGAGCTGTTGGGCCAGCTGCCACTTCTGGTAGGTGGTGTCGCGTGCATTCTGAATTCCCTCCAGCCACTCACCGACCCGTCCGTGTGCAAGCTGCTCGGGGGCACCGTCCTGAGATGAGAACGCGGTAGCTCCTAGCGCTAGACTGCGCCAGATAACCGGCACCACAAGTGCGAGCATGCCGAACCACAGTAAACGCTGCGGGATGCTGTCGAA
>JACDGP010000064.1 GCA_013821605.1 Herpetosiphonaceae bacterium | reverse complement strand
CGAGACGCTTCATTTTCATCGCTGCCTCCGTACTGCTAAGGCGATCACTCTAAAGTATGCGAACTTTCATGCTAGGTGACACACTGCACGGATTAAAGTCCGGCAGCTTCTTAGGCAACGCCTATGGTAATCCAGCATTGACCCGTTCGGTAACGTTCTGGGCATCATAGCTGATCACACCGATAGCTTGTGGAAGTAGTGGCCCTGATCGAGATCGTCGATGAGCCCGGGGTGCGTCGGCTGCCACTGGAGCAGCGTGCGGGTCAGCGCGCTCGAAGCCGGACTGTCGACCCCGAGGAAGCCGGCCAGGAACCCGAAGTGCGCGCTGGCGTCCTCCGGTGAGATGGCGAGCACCGGGAGGTCAAGTTGCTGTCCGATCACCTCGGCGATGGCGCGCACCGGCACGCCCTCGTCCGCAACCGCCTGCAGCACCGAGCCTGCCGGCGCCTGCTCCAGCGCTAGGCGGAAGACGCGTGCAGCATCGAGCCGGTGTACGGCCGGCCAGCGGTTGGAGCCGTCGCCGATGTAGCCGGAGACGCCCGTGTCACGGGCGATGCCGACGAGGGTCGCCATGAAGCCGTGGTCGCCATCGCCGTGACACGTCGGAGGAAGGCGCACAACGGATGAGCGGACGCCGCGGGACGCGAGGGCGAGCGTCACCTGCGCCGTGCCCTGCCGGGTGAAAGGACCGCCCAGGGCCAGCATCGCCGGATCGGGACTCAGCCCGTCCCGTTCGGTCGCCACACGTCCCGGTGCGATCCCGAGCGTCCCGGAAGCGATGACGAACGGTCGATCAGTGCCGGCGAGCGCCTCGCCGAACGTCTCGACAGCGCGCCGATCCGCATCGGCCGCGCCCTGGAAGTCCCCCGAGAAGGCGATGTCGTGCTTGAACGCGAGGTGGATCACGCCATCCGACGCGGCAGCGGCACTCCGCAGGCTGTCGAGATCGTCAAGCGTGCCACGCTGGACCTCTGCCCCTGCGTCAGTGAGCGCTGCGGCCGAGGCATCCGAGCGGGCGAGGCCGACGACCTGATGGCCGGCAGCGATGAGTTCGGGAACGACGGCGGAGCCGATCCAACCGGACGCACCGGTAACAAAGATACGCATAGGAGCTTCCCTCCACGTCTATATCATAAACTGACATCAGCACTATACCACGGTATGGCAGTCACTGACGTTACCACGCCGTCGCGGGGGAATCACGGCATGCGTTGATAGATCACGTCATGGCAGTCGCCGATATTAGACCGTGGTGCGGTAGAATGACGGCATGAGTAGATGGGAGGCGGATGGTCGCGGCAGACTGGAGCGGGCGGCTCTCGCGCTTTATGGCGAGCGCGGGTTCGACAACACCACTGTTGCGGAGATCGCCCAGCGAGCGGGCGTCACGGAGCGCACATTCTTCCGGCACTTCGCCGACAAACGTGAGGTGCTGTTCCCGCCCGAAGGCGCGCTGCAACTGCAGGAGCTGCTCGTGAGCACCGTCGCGACTGCTCCCGCGTCCCTAGCGCCTATCGACGCGGTGGCCGCAGGCCTCGAGGCCGTCGGTGCTCCACTCCAGGAGCGCCGCGACGCGGCACGCCAGCGCGCCGCGATCATCGCCGCGACCCCCGAGCTTCGCGAACGCGAGCTGATCAAGCTCACTGCATGGTCCGCGGCACTCGCCGACACATTGCACCGACGCGGTCTCAGCGCTGCAGCCGCGCGCCTCACAGCCGAGGTCGCGATCGTTGTCTTCAGGATCGCGTTCGACCGCTGGATCGAGGACACCAACGACCGCGACTTTCCGCCGTTCGTCCGCGAGGCGCTCGACCAGCTAAAAGCCGTGACCGTGGGTACATGAACCCTGACCGACAGTGGTGTTGCATGCAATGGTTGTACTCAGCCAGAACATGCTGACTCTGCATCGATTTACGACCGGTCGGGACTACCATCATTACGTGGCGAGCTTAAACGGCTGCCCAAAGCCGGCGCCACGGCGGATATCGGCAAACAGCTGTTCCATGAGGGCCTTACCATCGGGGACCAGCCCGGCCGACAGGCGAGCCATAAGCGCGAGTGTAGTCGCCGCTGCCCCAACAAACGCCCATTTGCAGTCTATGAAGCTACACTCATCAAGCACGCAGTCCGCCGCTCCGCCAATCTCCAGGGTACACTCCTCGAAAACACAATTGTGGAAGTCTTCACCGTCAAGGCGCACCGCACGGTTGCTGATATGTTCGTCAGTATGCTTCATCAGAACATCCTTGGGAAGTCGGGAGGCAGAGTCTCTTCTTCTATCTCCATAAACGGAGAGTGACTATGCTCGTCAGCCCAACTTGCCGGTACCACTTCTGGGTCAGAAAGATTATGGTCGGCTTCTTCATCCCGCGCCGGGGGCACTTCCGCATCGGCATCCTCGATCGACGGTTCACGTCTCATCATGATACGTCTCCTTGTTGTCCTTCCAGTATGACGGCCTGATAGCACGTTGTCATGAAGTTTCTTCATAACCGGGGCAGTGCATACGGCCTGGAGCATACTCGAGTGGAGCAAGAGAAAACCAGAGCTAGACGCTAGGCATATCCTGGGGATCTGTGGGCACGAAGCGGTAGCCACGACCGGGGACGGTGGCGATGTAGCGCGGTCGGCGATGCGAGTCCTGCAGCTTGACGCGCAGGTTGCGGATGTGCCGGTCGACCACGTTGCTCTCAGCCACGTAGTCGACGCCCCACAGGTGATCCAGGATGTCGTCACGGGTTAACAGCCGGCCGGCATTCGCTGCCAGCACGTAGAGTAGGCTCTGCTCCACGGAGGTGAGGTGCAACTCCGAGCCACCGGCCACAACCCGCCGGTGCAGAATATCGATCTCCAGCTCTCCGATCCGCAGCACGGGTGTGAACGCGACCGCCCGTCCGTACGTCCGGCGCATGATTGCCAGCAGCCGCGCAACCAACTCCTCCGGCGAGAAGGGCACCGTCAAGATATCATCCACGCCTGCATCGAAGGCGGCCAGTTTCGTCTGGAGGTCGCCGCGTCGCGTGAGGGCAATCACGGGGATGCGGTCTGCCCGGGCTGTGGTGGTGCCGAGTTGCGCCAGGAGTTCGCCATTCGTGATGTCCATGTCGATGACGGCGAGCTGGGGTCGCCAACTCTGGATTGCCTCCAGCGCGCCTTCGCGGGTCTCGGCCACGCGCGTAAGGTAGGTCGCATGCTGAAGTGCCAGGTTGACGTACTCAGCAAGCACGGGCTGATCGATCAGGAGCAGGACGCGGGCCGCAGTGTCGAGGTGGCGGACAGGGGCAAGCATGCTGCGCTCCTCGTCGGGGACAGACGATGACTGTCGGCGCGAAGTATAGCACAAGGCTGCTAGACAAACCGCACGAACGTATGAACAGAGATGTTCGAAGGGTGCTGCATGAGATGAAGGAACTTCATGACACCGCGGTATCCCCCTGGTACGCTCCTTTCGATAACGGTCATAGGGACCGGATGGCGTGGGCTTGACATGCTCATCGCCTATTGTAAGGAGCGATCGTGGAAGAGCAGCAGATGGCGTTGGTGCGTCGTGCAATCACGCAGATCTGGAACGGGCAGGAGCTTGACGTTGCCGATGAAGTGTTTGCCGCCGACTACGTCAACCACAACGGCCTGATCATTGACCGGGTGCGTGGCCCAGACGCCATTAAGGTCAGTGTCGCACTGTATCGGCTGGCCTTCCCTCATCTTCACATCACGGTGCAGGAGCTGCATGCGGACGATGATCAGGTGTGGCTGCGCTGGACGGCGGCGAGCCCAAGTACAGCGCCGCCACACGAAGGTGTACTGTGCGAGCCGCCGGTGCGCTCTGAGCGCAGCTTCGCGGGAAGCATCAGGCTCCGTCTCGCCGGTGGTCAGATCGTGGAGAGTTGGACGGACTGGGATCAGGCGGACGGGTTGGCACGGCTTGGCCTGATCCGGTCTGCAGAACACGCGCCAGCGACTATGCCATTCACGAAGTGATGGCTGCTGTCAGGCACACGCGCCGGAGACCGACGCGCACTGCGCATCCGGCGCGGTGGCACACGAAGAGCCCATTCGCCTGATGAAGAAACTTCATGACACGGTGCCATTAGGTTGTCATACTGGTCGCAACGCAGAGCGAATGCTCCGCCTGATGGCATGAGCCTAGCGCTGCAGCTACGGCAACGCTACCGAGCGCCCGATATGGTGCACTGCCGTAGCATGGGCCAATGGTCCAGGGACAACCTGGACCACGTATGGAGGTCATCACGATGGACATCCCTGTTAATGTTGAAGTGTTCGCCAGCGATGGACTCGCCTGCCACTCGACCGCGCGGACAAACCCGTACTGATATTGGCTGAGTACACGCCTTTTACCTATGGAGAAAGCGATGAATATGCATCATCTTCTCGTCCCACTCGACGGCTCGTCCTGGAGCGACGCCATTGTCCCGACCCTCTGTCAGTTGTTCGATCCCGCGCAGTATCAGGTGACGTTGTTACGGGTGGCTGAGGAACCGGTGGGGGCCAGACTGGTACCTGACCCACTCTTCGTGGATCCGTTCGGCATGGCCGGCACCTATCCGGTGACCGTGGATCGGCAGCCATCGGGCCAGCCGATCTACGAAATCCAGATGGTAGAAAGTGAGCGTGCCGCGTTCGAGGATGCCTTACAGCGCGCCGGTCAACCGCTGCACGCCGCCGGCTTTACGGTAGCGGTGGCCGTGCGTTTCGGCGACCCGGCAGCAGAAATTGTGGCGTTCGCTCAGACACAGCCCGTCGATCTGGTGGCGATGACGACGCACGGGCGCACCGGCGTGCGGCGCGTCCTCATGGGCAGTGTGGCTGAGCACGTAATGCGCAACACAGCGGTGCCGGTACTCCTGCTGCGACCTCTGGTCACCCCGTCTGAGGGGCCGGGCAGCGAGATGGCTGAGGTTGGCGCTTTGAGCCGGTTGCAGCCTTCATTGGGCGGTACAGCTCTGGATGAACGTGATGCGCCAATTAAGGATGCCGACGCCAACGTTGTGCTGCCTCCCGACGAAGAAAGTGACCATAATCTCGCCGGTCAGGAGGTATCACCCGCAGCGATGGCAGCTCAGGCAAGCCGGAACCCGTTCATGGAAATCGAAGAGCAGACCTTGCCCGAGGACTTCCGGCCGTTCCTGTGAGGAGGTTCTATTAAGGAGCATTCAACCATGCTGACGAAAACGCTTTCCCCGGACCTGCTTCACAAGATGAATGCTTACTGGCGCGCTGCCAACTATCTGTCGGTCGGCCAGATCTATCTTTACGACAATCCGCTGCTGCGACGACCTCTGACGGTCTCGGATGTGAAGCACATGCTCCTGGGACACTGGGGCACGACCCCCGGGCAGAACTTTATCTATGTTCACTTGAATCGCGTTATCAAAAAGTACGACCTTGACATGATCTACGTTTCCGGCCCTGGCCATGGTGGGCCGGCCGTCGTAAGCAACACCTATCTTGAGGGCACGTATAGCGAGATCTATCCCAACATCAGCCAGGATGAAAGCGGCCTTCGGCAGCTTTTTCTTCAGTTTTCGTTTCCAGGCGGCATCCCCAGCCACGCCTCACCGGAGTGCCCGGGCTCAATCCATGAGGGCGGCGAATTAGGCTATTCGCTCAGTCATTCGTTCGGTGCGGTGTTCGACAACCCCGACCTGATCGTTGCCTGCGTCGTCGGCGATGGTGAGGCTGAAACCGGCCCGTTGGCGACGGCTTGGCATTCCAACAAGTTTCTCGATCCGGCTACCGACGGCGTGGTGCTGCCGATCCTGCATCTGAACGGCTATAAGATCTCCAACCCGACGGTACTCGCCCGTATTACGCGCGAGGAACTGGAACAGTTGTTTCATGGCTATGGGTGGACGCCCTACTTCGTTGAGGGCCACGAGCCCGAGCTGATGCATGAGGCCATGGCCGCAACGCTTGACACGGTGGTGGAAGAGATCAAACGCATCCAGCAGGATGCCCGGGTCAACGGCAACCTGACCCGTCCACGCTGGCCGATGATCGTACTCAATTCACCCAAAGGCTGGACGGGGCCGAAGGTGGTCAATGGTCAGCAGGTTGAAGGTACCTTCCGTGCGCATCAGGTGCCGCTCTCCGATCCGGCCACGAAGCCCGAACATCTCACGATGTTGGAGGATTGGCTGAGGAGCTACCGGCCCGAGGAACTCTTCGATATACAGGGGCGCTTGCAGCCGGAGCTAGCCGACCTTGCGCCAACGGGCGAACGACGCATGGGAGCGAATCCACAGGCCAACGGCGGCATCCTGCTGCGCGACCTGCGCATGCCGGATTTTCGCGACTATGCGGTCGACGTGCCCACGCCGGGTGTAGGTGGTATCGGCGATACGCACGTGCTTGGCCGTTTCCTGCGCGATGTGGCGAAACTAAACGGTGAGCAGAAGAACTTCCGGGTCTTTGGACCGGATGAAACGCTCTCCAATGGTCTGGAAACCCTCTTTGACGTGACCGAACGCCAGTGGAACGCCGCGACCCTGCCAAACGACGAATGGCTTGCGCCAACAGGGCGCGTCATGGAAATGCTCAGCGAGCATCAATGTGAGGGCTGGCTCGAGGGCTACCTACTTACCGGACGGCACGGCCTGTTCAACTGCTACGAGGCGTTCATCCACATCGTCGATTCAATGTTCAATCAGCACGCCAAGTGGCTGAAAGTCACCGCGCGCCTGCCATGGCGGCGCAAGATCGCTTCGCTGAACTATCTGCTGGCCTCGCATGTCTGGCGTCAGGATCACAACGGCTTCACGCATCAAGATCCCGGTTTCATCGACCACGTCGTGAACAAAAAGGCTGAGGTCGTGCGGGTGTACCTGCCGCCGGATGCAAACTGCCTGCTGTCGGTGATGGACCACTGCCTGCGCAGCCGCCACTATGTCAATGTTGTCATCGCGGGCAAACACCCAGCGCCACAGTGGCTGACGATGGACGCCGCCCTCAAGCACTGCACCGAGGGCATTGGAATCTGGCCGTGGGCCAGCAACGACCAGAACCAGGCCCCCGATGTGGTTATGGCGTGCTGCGGCGATGTGCCCACGCTGGAGACGCTCGCAGCGGTATCGATCATGCGTGAGCATCTGCCGGAGCTGAAAATCCGGGTAGTCAACGTCGTTGACCTGATGAAACTGCAACCGCAAACCGAGCATCCGCACGGGTTGAATGATGTGGAATTCGATGAGATCTTCACCAAGGACAAGCCGGTCATCTTCGCCTTTCATGCCTATCCATGGTTGATCCACCGCCTGACCTACCGCCGCACCAACCATCACAACATCCATGTTCGCGGCTACAAGGAAGAGGGCACCATCACCACCCCCTTCGACATGACCGTGCTGAACGATCTCGACCGCTTCCACCTTGTGATGGACACTATCGATCGTCTGCCTCAGACCGGCGACATGGGCATCTACCTGAAGCAGCAGCTTCAGGACAAGCTGATCGAGCATAAGCAATACATCGATCGCTATGGCCAAGACCTGCCAGAAATCCGGAACTGGAAATGGAGTACGCCCGTATGAACCTCACTCCTTCGATCAGGGTCTGCGAGGCGTTGGGATCGCTCAGTGAGCATGTCACGCGCGTCACCATGCACTGACTTAGGGAATTAGTGGTTGTCGGCGCGAAATGCGCGCCCTTCGTCACGGAGGTATCTGTCATGTTCAGGTTTGCAATCCATGGTGCCCGGTCACGGTTGATGCTCGGACTCGTCAGCGTCCCGTTCTTGAGCATACTGGCTGCCTGCGGCGGGGCAACCGCAGCGGGAACCGGTGCAGCTTCGGCAACCACACCGGCCACCACCGTGCCCATCGCCCGGCCGTCGAATCCGGGTGGACCCGGCCAGGCCGCTAGCATGACCGGCGACCCACAGCGCGGCATGGGCATCTTCGCGTCGAACTGCCAGGCCTGTCATGGAGCTCAGGGCACAGCAGGCGTGAGCAATCCCGGCTCGACTGATGGGACAGTCCCGGCTCTCAACCCGATCGATGCCACGCTGCAGAGCAAGGATCCAAAGGTGTTTGCGTACAACGTTGACCTGTTCATCCAGCATGGCTCGACACCCGGCGGGGCGACGCCAGCGCTGAAGATGGCGGCCTGGGGCGACACCAACACGCTTACACAGCAGCAGATCGCCGACGTCATCGCCTATATTATAAGCATCAATCCGGCGAAGTAGACGACGCCGCACGTCGGTATGGCCGGAGCCACAAGTTTTGGCGCAAGGGGCTCCGGCCCAGTTCTTGTCACGCCGCATGAGGCAATACCCGCTCCATTGACCGCTCGCATCGCGGGATGTACTGTCGCGGAGCCAGGTGTCCGTCCGGCATGGTCGGAAGTCGTCGCAGGCGGCGCTTATTCGGCTTCTCGACGCGAAGCGTCGCACTACCACACCCGTCGAGGTAGCAGGCCGGTTGGCACCAGCGAGGGAAAGCTGCAATGAATACAACGAGACCATCGGACGCTGAGCGGGTCCACGACGTGCTGCGTTCGACGCGCCAGCCGCTGGACGCCATCTTCGCGTCCAAAACCATTGCCGTGATCGGCGCGACCGAACGTGCGCAAAGCGTTGGCCGTTCGGTGCTCTCGAACCTGCGCAACAGCCACTTTCCGGGTCCTATTTTCCCGGTTCATCCAGCACATGCAACCGTGCTCGGCCTTGACGCCTACCCCACGATCACCGACGTTCCCCAACCGGTTGACCTGGCCGTCATCGTAACACCGGCCGCTACCGTGCCAGATATTATCGGCCAGTGTGCCGATGCCGGTGTGCAAGCCGCGATCGTGATCTCCGCCGGGTTCAAGGAGCGCGGCGCAGCGGGTATCGCGCTTGAGCAGGACGTACTGGCGCAGGCCCACCGGGGCAAACTGCGGCTGATCGGCCCGAACTGCCTCGGCGTCATGCGGCCGAAGAGCGGCCTCAATGCAACGTTCGCACGCACGATGGCACTCCCAGGCAGCGTCGGGTTCATCAGCCAGAGTGGTGCACTCTGCACCGCCATTCTTGACTGGAGTGCGCGCGAGAACGTCGGCTTCAGCGCCTTCGTCTCGGTCGGCTCGATGCTGGATGTGGGGTGGGGTGATCTCATCGACTACCTCGGCGACAATCTGCGAGCGCTGTACGAAACGCCGGTTTTACCGGCAGCGCTGCAAGGCGGCAATGAACACGCACAGGCTGTGCAGGTCCTCAGCGCCGCCCGGCAAGCCGGTCGTACCCTGCTGACCGAGGTTGAATCCAAAACACTGCTTGCCGCATACGGTATTCCGACTGTAGAGACGCATAGCGCACGGAGTGTCGCGGAGGCCGTGGCCGCCGCCGACGAGATTGGTTATCCGGTCGTCCTCAAACTCCTCTCTGAGACGATCACGCATAAGACCGACGTCGGTGGCGTCATGTTAAATCTGACCGATGCGGACGCCATTCGCCGTGCGTATAACACGATCACGGCATCCGTCACTGTGCAGGCGGGCACTGGGGCCTTCTTGGGGGTTACCGTCCAGCCGATGATTGCCTCCCATGGCTACGAACTGATCATCGGCAGTAGTATCGATGCCCAATTCGGCCCGGTCCTGCTTTTTGGGGCGGGTGGGCAACTGGTGGAGGTCCTTGAGGATCGGGCGCTGGCGCTTCCGCAATTAAATACGACCCTGGCGCGCCGGTTAATGGAACAAACCCGCATCTTCGGGGCCCTCAAAGGCGTTCGCGGACGAGTGCCGGTCGACCTCGCCGCGCTCGAACACGTGCTGGTCCGCTTCAGCCAACTTGTCATCGAGCAGCCCACCATCAAAGAGATCGACATTAACCCGCTGCTGGCCTCACCTGCAGGACTATTGGCGCTCGACGCGCGTATTGTCCTGCATCCGGCCAGCCTCAGTGATGCTGAGTTCCCCCGGCCGGCTATTCGTCCCTATCCCACACAATATGTGATGCCCGCTACACGCAAGGACGGCACGCCAGTTGTGATCCGCCCGATTCGGGCGGAGGACGAACCATTGATGGTCACGTTCCATCAGACCCTCTCACAAAACAGCGTCTACTTACGCTACTTCCACCTGCTCGGGCTCGACCAGCGTGTCGCGCACGAGCGGCTGACGCGCAAAACCGATCACCGCCGGATTCGTCAGTTTCTCCCAGCCAACGACCAGCCACTCCCAACCAACGTACAGGCGGATGACGAGCCACTTCGTACTCATTCTTCGCTTTCCTTTCCGTTTTCCGTGACATCTCAAGTATGACCGTCTCGCATTGAAATGTCATGAAGTTTCTTCATCAGTCGTACAGGGGCCAACAATCGTCAATGCAAACACCTGAATCACGGTGTGACTCGTTCACCCGCAACAACACCCGTACGACGAAATCACTGATGAACTCGATCTGTCCCGTGCCTTCGGCCGGCGCCTTATCTCTAGCATGCTTAGGGTAATGGTATCGTGACGGCATTGAGTCGGAGCACCTCCAGCGCACGGAGATGTGGCGACGTTACTAGGGCCTGTATCGCCCGCGTCGAGAAGGTCGACGTGTCGAGTTCAAGCATCATCAGCTGATCAGCGCCGGGCCACCCGGCAAGGAACTCCAGCACGCGGTCGTTGAGGGAATGCCCCACTGACCGGAGATAGTGCAAGCTCTTAAAGCCCGACGATCCTATGAGTCGCTGAAAAAAGTGCTCATCCAACATCAGATGGTCGGGCATTCTGATCAGGACGAGGCCGCAGATGTGCGTCATGCCGGGGAAAGCGCAGAAGGCTTCCTGAATCAAGGCGTCCGACAGCTCGTGCTGCAGTACGATCATGCGCACGAGCTTCCAGGCAGGGTGAGGTGGTTCGAGGATGCGTGTTACGCTCCCGACACGCACAGTCCAGGCGGTCCAGGTATCCAACCACTCGCTGTACGCGACCTCCATGAACCAGTGATCTGGGGCGATGCGCACATCGTCGGGAAACGTTGCGAGCGCGAGCGCGGCCGCGTCCAACTCGGCGGAAAGCGGGATAGCACGCTCAAGCCACATGTCGAGCAACACACATAGGCTGTCCCAGCGCCGGCGCTGCTCCTGCCTGTCACGGCTATATTGCCCCCCACGAGCCGGATCATACTGTGTTGACGTCATTGGCCCCAGATCCTGGGTAAAGACCTGCTGAATCTGCTCCAAGCGCTCATGTAATGATGGAAGTCGAGATGTCGTGCAATTGGCCATGTCTCATTCCTGTGGTAGAAGGTGCGGATTCCAAACCACCTCCCAGAGATGTCCGTCAGGGTCTTGAAAGTAGCCAGCCCGGCCATTGGTGACGTTCTTAGATGTGCAGGACCGGCTATTGGGCGTAACCAGGTGGAAGAGCTAACCCAAACCGCGCATGGAGTAGGTGGACATCGTGACGGTCATTCTCGTCCGGCTCATATCCCGTATGACACAACATCTGCACCTCTGCGCTCAGGCAGTGCAGGAGGTGCCCATCAATGGAGCCAGTACCACGAAACCCTTCTGGCGGATAGCGGAACGCATTGCCGTCCTGTAAGTGTTGCATGCCGCCGCCATCTGCGTCAAAGGTGACGGTATGGAAGTCAATACGCCGATCATCGGCATCGCGGAGCACAAAACGCGTCGGAAGTTCGTCCACAACACATACAAAGCCGTACACACGAAGGAGATGCTGCGCCCGTTGAGCATCGTGAAGCGCAATAACAAGATCCAGATCATCGTGTGGGCGCGTTTGCACTCCGAGCAGCGCATCGACACCCCATCCTCCATCCAACCAGACCAGAACGCTACCTGTCTCTAGCCAAGTGACAATCTGATGAACGTCCCGAGCTTGCATGCCTGAGGCACCCTCCTCATCGCTTCTGAAGGACCCGTCTGCCCCAGCACGGTTCTTCCTTTACTGTAGAATAATCGCCAAGCCGTGTATTCTGAACGAATATGGAACCTGCTATACGCTTCCGACGCACAGTGTGGAGTGTAGCAGAAGCCTGGATTTGGTGGACCCGACCAATGCGCATGTCTACCGCCGTGTGAGAAAAAGGAGCCAATGAGATGGAACCGTATGCTCTGAAGCGTGGTGAAGGCCGGACCTATCGCTATGGTATTGATATGACGGTGAAACTCGGTGAGTTGCATGCAGGCCGGGGAGCGACTTTCACCGAGTACACGGCGCGAAAGGGTGAAGAGCCCCCTGACTCAGCCCGGCTTGCTGCGTATCACACCACACGTGGTTCATCCTCTCGAGTGTCTGAGGCTTGACATATGCTCATATGGGTATATAATATAACCATGGCACGAGCAGCGACAACAGCAGACGCCTTCAACGCGGTAGCCGAGCCCCGGCGGCGGCAGATCTTGGACCTCCTCGCCGCCGGGGAACGACCCGTGAATGACCTCGTCATGCTGCTCGGCCTCCCCCAGCCGCTGGTGTCCAAACACTTACGGGTGCTGCGGGAGGTGGGGCTGGTGGAGGTGCGTGATGACGGCCGGCAGCGGCTGTACCGGCTCAACGGTCACTCGCTCAAGCCCATCCACGACTGGGTGAAGAGCTACGAGTGGTCGTGGTCGCAGCGCTTCGGTCGGCTGGATGTCGTGTTGGAAGAACTCAAGGAAATGGAGGATCGCGATGGTGGCAATGACGAGTAGTGGTACGGCAGTGGTGACACTCCCGACGGACACGCAGATCCTGATCACGCGGGAGTTCAACGCACCCAAGCACCTGGTCTACAAGGCGTGGACCACGCCCGAGCTCATCAAGCGCTGGTGGAGCGGCGACCGGGGCGAGGTCACGCTCGCCGACGTTGATCTGCGGGTCGGGGGCAGCTGGCGTTACGTGATGGTGGCCGACGGTGGCTTCGAGGTAGGGTTCCACGGCGAGTACCGCGAGCTCGTTCCGAACGAGCGGATCGTGTGCACCGAGGTGTACGAGGGCATGCCCGAAGGGGACGAAGCAGCAGCGGTGAACACGCTCACATTCAGCGAAAAGGACGGGCGCACGACCCTCACGATCCTCGTGCAGCATACGAGCCAGGAGCACCGTGACGCCCACATCAACTCCGGCATGGAAGGCGGCATGCAAGAAGCAATGGACCACCTTGAGCAGGTCGCGATCTCGCTCTTGAAATAAGCATACAAAGGAGCATTCCCAATGGATATGAAGCTAGAGCTTATTCCTATCCCCGTTGCCGACGTTGATCGTGCCAAGGCATTTTATGTTGAAAAGATTGGATTTCACCTTGACCACGATGTTCAGCCCAGCCCGACCATGCGCGTCGTCCAACTGACGCCGCCAGGTTCCGCATGTTCGATTGTCATTGGCACGGGGATGGGCGGCGGTATGCAGCCTGGCACCATCCAGGGCGTCCATTTGGTCGTCCAAGACGCACAACAAGCACGAGAACTGCTTGCGAGCCGGGGTGTTGCTGTCAGTGAGATCAACGATATGGGGGGCGTCAAATACGTGTATTTCAGTGATCCAGACGGGAATTCATGGGAACTCCAGGAAATACCAGCGGGCCTTCGGTTGCCTTTATGACATGTCGCCAATCCTAAACTGCATCTGCACTAGTCTCGTGCTGAATACCAGTCCAACACCCGTAAGGCGCGCAGCGTGTTCCACCGGCTCGGTCGGCCCTCGCCCTCGTCTACCTCGACCGCCATTGTGCCGGCGTGCTGGTTCTCGAGCGGCCACCGGCCGTCGCCGTCGCGCTTCGACTCGACCAGCTCGATCGCCTCGGCCACGCGCTCATCCGGCGTGGCACCGGCTCTGCGCAGGTACTCGAGTCCCCGCAGCACGTCGTAGTGCCACCAGGTCGGGAAGGAGAAGCGCGTCCAGGCGGGGTCGATGACCTCACCGGTCGTCCGCCGCCGGAGGAGGCGACGCTCGAGGAGATACTCTTGCCCACGGAGGCGGGCCTCCATGGGCAAGGCGCTGCTCCCGCCGGCCAGTTCGTATTCGAGCAGGGCTTCCAGCACGCAGATCGTGGTGTTGAACGACGACCGCGTCGAGCCGTTGGTGGCTTCGCAGTTCCAGCCGCCGTCGGGCAGTTGCTCGCGGAGCAGACGGTCGACGATCCGCTGGACGTCCAGTCCGAAGTAGCCGCCGCTCGCTGCCACCTGCCCGTTGATGCACGGCTCGACCTCGCCCACGAAGAAGGGAGTGCCCTGCCAGTCCCATCCGCGCCACGTGCCGTCCCAGTCCCATCCGCGCCACGTCACGCGGTCGCGGACCAGGCCCACCGCACGACGCGCCTGGTCGCTTGCGGGATCGAGACCCAGTTCTCGCAGCAGCGACAAGACGTGCATCGTGGAGTCCCACCCGTGGTTCCACGCCGCGCCGGCCCACGACCCGTCGGCCCCCTGGAGGGCGAGCAGCCGAGCGCCGACGCCCTCGGTGGCGACCCGCGCACGCTCGGCCGCGACCTCCTCCGCGGGTGCACCGAGCAGGTCTCGCATCACCTGCCAGCGGATCGAAGGGTCAGCATCAAGCAGCCACTGGATGACCGATCTGTTTGGCTTCGGGGCTTGCCGTTTGGGTGGATTGGTCGCCATCTGCTGGTGCTCCTTCCTTTGAAGACGCTGTTAGTAGCCTACCTCGGTGCACTTGGTGTATGTCACAGGACGTGCGATCTAGCTGCCTACAATGTAGCAGACGGGCAATTACTTTTCTACTGATACCTTCATCGGCGCATGGTGTATTCTCCGCAGAAACGAAGCGAATCCTAGCATGAGTAGCGCGGAGAACTATACCTAAAATGGAGTATTGTTTGCTACACCACCGCCCCCGTCGCATCCTTCCAATTCGTCCCGTCCCACCAAATTGGCTTGCCCAGCGTCGTGTCAAAATACTGCTGAAAGTTCTGCGGCGACGCCGGCCGATTCGCCGTCGTACTCCCGCCACTACTCACCCCGCCCGCGCAATACAAGCTGCCATCCGTCCGCAGTTGCCCCACCCCCGTGCGATACAAATTCGTATCCCTACTCGCATTGCCCGGTCCCCAGGCGATGGTGCCATCCGCAAGGACGACGTAGCGGCCCGCCGTATCGCCCTGAATGATCGCCTGAAACGCAATACTCGTCGCGGCCAGCGCCGACAGCTTCCAGCCTTGCGAGCCGCCCGCATCCAAGTTCGTATTGCCGCTCACATTCAGCGCCACGCCCGTCCCACTCAACAGTCGCTGCGGAAAGCCGATGCACTGTTGGCCACCTGGTCCAATCACCACGCCGTTCGCGTTCGCGCCATATGTGCCCGGACTCATATGGTTTGATGCAATCGTGCTCCAGCTCAGTCCATACGCGTCGATAAACAGCGGTGCGCAATTGAACATATAGTTGCCGCCCACGAACCACCCCGTGCACGTCTGCAGATTCGAATCCCACACAATCCCACGCTGGTTGCAGCTATCCCAATACGAGCCCGTAATGCTCCCGCCGCGCCATGAGTCAATGGTCAGCGCCCCGTTGCCCGCCGCCTGACCACCCGGCAACTGCTCAAAGTGACAGCCCACAATCTCCAGCGCCGCACCACCATACGCCCGCAGCCCACCCTTCGAGTCAAGAAAATCACAGCCGAACAGCCGGATCGCATTGACCGCATAGCTGCTCCCATCCAGGAACAGCCCATAATCCGCCCCGGTCGCCCCGCCGAAGGTGCAATGAATAAAATCCAGCAGATACGATCCCGCAATCCGCCCCATAAACGAGGTCGCCGCGACCGCCAGGAACGTGCAGCGAATAAACTGCGTATTCGAGATTTGCGGAAAATCAAAGGCCCGCGCCAAACCGTTCGTGCTCGTGTTATGCAGGAACAGCCCCTCCAGGATCATATAACTGGTCTGCGCGATGGCCGTGCCCGTATTGACCGACGCGAACAACGGCCCCGCCACATTGCCCGTAATCTTCGAGCCACGCAGCCCCGCGCCCAGCAGCCGCACCCCCGTCTTGACCATGATCGAACTCGAAATCTTATACGTACCGGGCGGAAAATACACCGTCGTCCCGCCCACGCCCGCCGCGTACACCGGAGCCGCCGCAATCGCCGCGTTGATCGCCGCCGTATCATCGCTCGCTCCATCCCCTTTTGCCCCATACGCCTTCACATTCAGCGCCGCCGCAGCAAAACTACTCCCCAACCATCCAGGCGCAATCAACCCACTCCCGTCCGCTTGCGGCACCGCATACGCCGTCGCCACCTGCGCATACGGCGCCTGTTCCGGAACCGCCGCATCCGCGGACGCCCCATTCACCACCTCCGCCGCCCCACCAACCCCCCTACTCCCCTCCGCATACGTCCAACGCAAATAATCCCTCATCCCTTGCCTTCATCCTCCCGCTCATCCCTCGTCCCTTTTCCCCTCGCCCGCGCACTGGGAGAGGGGTGGCCCGCAGGCCGGGGTGAGGGACTCACACCACCTCCAACGTCGCCCCAATCGTCTCCTCGCCATCCTGCCACCGCACATTCACCGTTTGCACCCGGCAGCGCGACGTCTCACCCTCCACCACCGCGCTCACCAAATCGCCCCACTTCCAATGCCGCCCGTACTGTGCCGAGGGCGTCGAGACCACGCTCGCTTGCAACTGTTTCGCCGGCTGTGCTGCCCTGAGTGCCGCTTGCGCATCCGTCGTCAGCGCCATGGATGTAGCCGACGCCGGCGCATTTACCACGCGCTCGCGTAAATTGAAGGGCGAGGCGGTAACGCGTGCCGCATCTGTGACCAGCACCGATTGTTGCTGCGCCCCAATACCTTGGCCCACTGCGTAGACCGCCGTAGCCTCGTGGCTTGCTTCTACGCCCCGCTCAAGCTGGGAGAGCGTGCCCCACTCTGCCGAAAAGGTAATCGCACGCATACCGAGTGTCGAATGGTCCAGCCCCCGTACCACGGGATAGGTGCGAAAAGTGAAGGGCAGTCCCGCATAGCCCCCGCTCACATCAAACCAGATCACATGCCCATTTTGATCGGTCTGTGTACTCACGTCTTGCAACACGCTCAAGATCACCCGCCAAGGCGCATTGCAGGTCACGGCCAGCGCACTACTCGTGGTATTGGGAGCCACCGCAAATTGGGCCATGATCCGCATCGTGTCTGTGGGAGCCGTAAAGTTATCACGCACATACGCCTTCATCAGGTCATCAGCCCAGGTGAATTTGTTCGCTTGCGTCGAGCCCACTGGATACGCCACCACACGTCTAAGCAGCAGTTCATTCGCACTCACCGCACCCAACTCAAGGTAGCGCGTACCGTCCACATTTCGCCGCACCGCCCAAAAGCGCAGCAACCAGACCGTATCAGTATCCAGGTAGGCAGGAACGCCCCTGAGCGAGCGCCACACTTCCAGCCGCGCATCGCTGACCAACAGCCGCTTCACATCGGCGTCATACGGCACCGCAATGTTGAGACTGCCAATCGCATTCAACGTGCGCTGGTAGCGAAAGGCAATCGGCTGCAGCAAGGCTTGGCGCAGACCGAGCGGCGACGAGAGCCACAGTGCATAGTCAGCGCTGTTTGTGCCGGGAACGATATGATCAGGCGCAGCACCACTCGTCGCACCCCCACTTACACCACTCCCCCCACTGCCGCCACCAACCACCACGGCAGGCAACTGGAACTGGCTCACAAAGTTCCAAAACTCGGTACTGGCATTAATCGCATTGCTCGATTGCCCCGCCGCGATCACGTGCACGCCACCCGGCCACTGGTGGCCCATGCCACTGACCTTCCACAGCACCGCCTTGACGCCAGTCGTGCCGTTCGTGTACGAGTGCAACTGGGCACTGGTACCCGTTGCACTGTCGGTGATGACCGAGCCAAGTGTCGGCCCCACGGTGCAGCCATTCCACCCCGCCCACATTACCCAACTGTCCTCAGTAGCTGGGTAGATCGTGCCATCGCCCGCCGTGAAGCCCAGGTAGCGCCAAATCAAGTCAGCTGTGCCATGGATCAGCATAATGGGCACGGCACGCGTGGCCGCGCCCCATTTGGCCAGACTTTGCCCCGTATAATCGCCGGCATTACAGCCAATCGCCGCAAACGTCGTAGGATAGTGCAGCGCGAGCGCCGCCGTCATATCAGCGCCGTTGGAGTAGCCGAGCAGATAGCAGCGCCGAGGATCGACGCTATACAGTCCTTGCACCACGCGCAGCATGGCCAGCACAAAGCCATGATCGTCAGCGAAGGCAGGATCGCCGCTCGCATTCCAATGCCCACTGATCCCATCCGGAAAGACCGTAATAAACTTTTGCACGTCTCCCAACGCACTCAAGCCGGCAATCGTGTCAAACGTGGTACCGGCCCCACCCGAGCCATGAAAGCCCACCACCAACGCACAGGGCAGCGTGAGGCCGCTAGGCACATGAATATGGAACGTGCGACTCACACCACCATAGACCAGGGTTTGATCATCATAGCTGGTCATACGTCCGCACCATCCAATGACCAGAAGCGCTCCTGCCAAGTGATGGTACCCGTAACGGTTGTGTCGGCGAACAAAAAGAGCGTGTTGCCATTATCCAAATCCGGCAGCAACTTGAAGGTGCCCCATGCACTGCCGGGCAACAGCTTGCCGAGCAGATTCCCCCGCTGTGAGCTCGTCATGGTGCCGGCCACCATATCTAGGCTCACCACTTCCCCCGTTTGCAGCACGAGATCAAAATACAGCGTGGCACCACTTGATGAGTTTTGCAGCTCGTAAACGCGCCCCGGCCCCGTAAGTGCGACCACTGGAGCTGTGGCGGCCGTGCCCGCCAAGGCAACCACCGTACCACCCGGCAGCAGCGTGCTCCCCGTGACATTGCTGCCCACCGTGAGTTGCAGCCCCGTGACCGCCGGACCACAGGCCAATGCATAATTCGTCTCGGCCCCCGGCAAGTCGCAGTCCAAGCAATACCAGGCCGAGCCCGACCACATGGCCAGGCTCGTCGGCAAGTTGATGCCGCCATTAATCTTCGTGAACGTGCCTGCGGCATACAGCACACCTAAAATGGGATCCACGACCAGCGCGTACACCGTATTATTGAGGCCGAGCGCCAGGGGCGAGAGCGCATACCCGTTCCATTGGGCCACGTTCACATAGGTCGTACCACCATCCAGGCTAAACAAGCCCCCCACGTAGATCGTGCCATCCAGCCCCACCGCGAGCGCGTTGATGCTACCAGTCAGCGACCCGCACGCCTGCCAGCTCGTGCCCGTATACATTTTCAATCCGGACGACGCAGAGCCCGCATACACATTGCCATCCGCCCCCAGCACCAAGGCGTTGGCAGTCGAGCCGAGCGGCGTGTACGACACAAACGCGCTGCCAGTCCAGGCAAACACCTGCCCGCCAGCGAAATCACTCCCCACGTACAGCACTCCGGCTGAGTCGACCGCCATGCAGTAGGCATTCCAGCCGCTCACTGTGCCCAATGCCACCCACGCCGAGCCGTTCCACTTGGCCACATGATTCGTGAACAGCCCACCCGCGTACAGCGTACCATCCGCCGCCTGAGCAAAGCAGCGCACCGAATTGTCTAACCCGCTGGCCATTGCAGTCCACACTGGTACACCGCCCGTGAAGACCACTTTCGCGGCCCAGGCACCCGGTGTGGAGAAATCGCCACCCACAAACAGCGTATCTGCCCCCGCAGGAAGCAGAGCCCGTACCGCCCCGTTCAGCGTGCTCAAGTTCCCATACCAGCCGGCCACACTGCGACTCATCAAATACTTGATCGTGAGCGTAAATGCGGAGCCTAACACCAACGTCGTGCTCGTGGTCGTACGCCACAGCGGATCATAGGCAACGAAGCGCAACGACAGCGGATTGCCCTGACTACGATCCAAATCCGGGCCAGCCGGCACCGCCTCGGACGCATACACGACCGGCAACTCCAGCGTCCGTACCGCACCCGTATAGCGCAGGATCATCGGCAGCCCGCGCACATAGTCAGGCGACAACAGCCGCGCGAGCCTTTCGCGCGAAACATTCTGATGCACCATGCGCGCCCGAGGAGTGAGCGTGAGTACAATAATGCGCGGGTGCGTCTGCGTCTTTTGGTAGACGTAACCGGGTGCGATCAGCACCTCCGGAGGCAGCCCCACGCCACCTTGATCGGTCACCCGTACCGAGTAATCGGCAAGATCCAACGTGCCGGCCGCTTGCAGCCCAGGCACCCCAGGAAAGTATAGCGCCCAGCTCGGCATCAGATACTCCGCTTGAAGGGTGCCAGCAGCGTTTGCAGCTGTAGCGGAAAGCCTTGTGATTCTTGAATTGCCGCCGCTGTGTTACCACGGATCTTCTGGTCTTGCCGGTCATAGGAGTGGTAAATGCGACCCACCAACTCCTTCATCGCCTCGACCACATCGACAGGGGCTGTAAGTGAGTAGCCCCACATGCCCGCCACCACGATCTCGCCATCCTGGACCCACTGCCAAACCACCGACGACTTGAGTTCGATCCAGCCGTAGGGCGGACCGCCATTACGCGGCTTCAACCAATACTGACTGGGATCAAATACTTGAACACCGTCGCCATTTGTCAGCGACGTGATGCTATACAAATCTTGATCCAGGTACAGCACCTGCTCATCGCGGCCCGTATAGCCGATCCCGTAGTAGCGCGTTGCCGCTTGCGCCTCGAAGGTGCGACCACAATAGCGGTCTACCGCACCTTGCGCCCCGTTCAACACCAACTGCAAAAACACATCATCGCTCGTGTCCGCCGACGCCAAGCCAAGCAGCGTTTTCGCATCCGCGAGCGATAAATACGCCATCTACCGGCCCTTCCCGCGCTGGCTCACATCCTGATCCACTAACTCCGCCCGACCCTCAGCAACCAGCACCTTTGCCGTCTCAACGTCAAACTCTGCCTCCGTGCCAGCTAAGAAAAACTGCTCATTCGTCAGCACCCCACGGAAATCCACCAAAAACCGCACGCGCATAACCCCTCCACTATCCCCCTCTCCCGCGCCCTCCCTTCCCCTCTCCCCTGCAGTGGGAGAGGGGTGGCCCGAAGGCCGGGGTGAGGGACTTCCCCCTTCTACACGCCACCAAGTACCGCACCCACCGAGTAGGTGCAGGAGTTAGAATTATTCGCAGTCACTACGATTTGCAGTGACTTGGGCACCATATCATTGGCGATTGCATTGGCCGCAGCCAACAGCCCCGGCCCAACACGATAGGCATTCATGCCCGCCGCAGTCACCGCTACACCGACCAGCAGCGGATACGCAACGCCCGACGTCGGATCAATGGCATTGATCGTCAGGGTGATGCTCGGAGCCGCAGCCACGTTCGTCACGTTCAACAAGATATGCAAGAAATCGGCGTTGATATTCGTCAGCGTCACAGTTTGAGTCGTGGTGCGCGCCGACGACGACAGCACCGTGGTCTCGAATATCGCCCGGCGCACCCGGTACACTGCTTGCGAGTTGGCACCACCCGTGGGATCGACAATCATTTGTGCCGACGCCTCAGCACCAAAGGGCAACACCGCATTCACACCAGGGCCGCTGGAGGCGAACATGGGCCACTCAGCATTGAGGCGTGTACCCGTCACGATGGCACTTTGCAGGGGTACGGTGGTAGAGCCGGCCACATACGCGAGCGTGGCGTACACCACCTCACTCCCACCACCACCCGACAGGCGGATCGGCGAGCCCGGCACGAGCCCTACTGCGGACGCCAGTACGATCGTCGTGGAAGTCGAAGTACCGCCCGAGGAGATCACCGCCGTGCCGTAGCCTAAGCCACTAAGACTCCGCAGACCATCGTAGTTATTGGAGCCCGGTGCGCCACCGTTCGACAGCACCGAGAGATCGTTTAAGGGATTGACCAGCGAGCCCAACGGCAGGCTATTCGCATCAACAATCGTTTCAATTCCCGGCATGGCGCACCCCTAATACGTGAACCAGTTCGTCCCATCCGAAAACAACCGCACCACGCCCCACTGCGCGGAAATCGTCGTATTCGCCGCCCCATCAATCGTGCCCGACGCCGGCGTAATCGTCAGCGTATTCGCGCCCGCCGACGTCCGTTTGATGATGTACTCCCGCCCGAGCGCACCGGCTGCAGCTGGCAAGGTCACCGCAATGTTCCCCGCCGTCGTGTCAAACAACGAAATGCCCTCAAGCACCCCCACCGTATAGTTGGCGGTCTTACTCACTACGGTGGTCACATCCAGCGACCCGAGCGTGAAGTTCTTGAATTGCCCGTCGACACTATCAGTACCCACCACCTTATCGGCACCCACAGGCGTGGCTTTGGTGGGCCAGTTCCCAAAATTCGGCATCATGTCCTCCGTTCTCACTCTGTCACATAAGCACGTCGAATGGTCGCAAGCACCGCCGCCAAATCCGTTTCAACCTGCTCCGCCGTCACCCGCACAAAATGGAGCCCCAGTGCCTCGATCAACGCTTGTCGTTGCGCATCATGTACCCGTTGCTCCTCATGGATCGGCCCATCGACCTCCACAACCAACCGCTCAACTGGACAAAAGAAATCAACAACAAATGGCCCAACCGGCTGCTGTCGCCGAAACTTTCGACCCGCCAGCCTCTGCCCCCGCAAAGCCCCCCACAGCCGCGCCTCACTCCTCGTCGGAACCTTCCGAAATTCCCGCGCTACCTCAATCATTCGACGACGCAAATGCTCCGGCACATCCCAACCATCCTCCACCCTACCCACCTCATTACCCCCTTTCCACACCGCCCTTATCGTACAACCCCATCCCTCACCCCGGCCTGCGGGCCACCCCTCTCCCAGTGCGCGGGCGAGGGGAAGGTGAGTGTCTTCTCCCCTCTCCCGCGCACTGGGAGAGGGGCCGGGGGTGAGGGTCCTAGCTGACGTTGTACGTCACCGCCGTCGCTTCGGTATCCCGGTTAATCAAGCCCAACCGCATCAAGCACACGATCTCGGTCGTATCCGCGCGAGCAATGCGCGTCACCTCCATGTTCATCTTGCGCCGCCAGCCCAGCAGCCATTGATCCCAACGTACGGCCAGGATCGTCCCCTTGGTGTTATTCGCCGGCGTGGTCTGATCCACCTTGCCCGCCGTATTCGTGAGGTTACCGCCCTTATAGGCCAGGAAACCACTTGGCTTGAGCGCATAACCATACAGCCCGGTCAGCTGCCCACCCTCGATCGTCGGCGAAGAAAAGACGTCCTTCGTCTGCACCTGCGTCAAGTTCAACGCCTTGAAATAGGTGATGGGATCAACAATGAAGCTGACCTTCGAGCGGTCAAGCGCGTTAATGCCCGAGACACCCATCAACTGCACCGTGTTCAGGAAATCCGAGAGCGCCAGCGTGGCACCGGCACGGCTATTCGACGTATTCGTGACGAGTGCTAGCTTGCGGAAGCCATCGAACATCAAATACAGGTTGGTGGAGGTCTGCGCGGAACCATTACCAATATCGTTGACGTTCGTCGTCGCCGTGGTCGTCACATCGCCATCGATGATCGCATGCTCCAGCTGCTCAGCACCGGACTTCGAGAGTTGGTGCTTCAACTGCGGCACGAACGGCGCCAGGCTATCCTCTTCCATTTCACCCGACCACAGCACCCGTGCGCCCATCTTCGCCAGCGGCAGCGTGCGCTTGCCCGTCACAGCCTGCGAGCTGGGGATCGTGAACGCTGGCCAACCGCTGGAGTCGGTCGACGCCGCTTCGCCGACTTTATAGAACGTCGGATCGGCACCTTCGAGCGGCAGCGTCAGGGACTCAAAGCCTTGCGGCACCTCGATAGCGGGCAGCATGGACGCGACAAAGGTGTCGATGCGGATCTTCTCCCAGATCGCTTGACTGAACGCCTGACCCACCCAATCACGCCCAAAGCCGACCAAGCCCTGCTGCATGATTTCATTGGCCTTGATGCCTTGGGCCTTCATCGCTTGCCGGCCCACCTGCCCCAAAACACCCTTGTCTTCGCTCAACCCAAGTGCCAGCGCCTTCAACGCTGCCTCACTCACACCCCCACGGCTGGTCCCCGACTGCTTGGCGCTATCCAACACATACGCCATCACCGCCAGGTCATCCGGCCCCAGATTGTCATACGCCCGTGTTTCGCCGAACTTGAGATACGTACCAGCGCTGGCATCTGGCAGACGACGCTGTGCAGCCGCTTCCTGCTCCCACTCTTCTTTCGCCGCCTTAATACCCGCCGCCACCGCTGCATGGACATCATCCAACGTTAGCGCCTCTTGCTCGCTCATTCCAACTCCTCTCGGCAGTTCCATACCGGCTGCCATATACACCGCTTTGACCGCCGGCAGCGCGACTGCATAAGCGTTGGCCGGCTGCCGCCTGCCAACTGCATCGAAAACACTCAGCTCCACGACGGGCCACTGCAAAATATGGCCATCGCGACCAACCCGCATCAGGTGCGTTACCGCTCCCGAACTTGCCCGGGCCACTCCCTTTTGCGCTGCCTCCCACACCTGTTGGGCCAGCGCATTCGTCCGGTCCAGCACCACGCGGTACCACACTCCATCCGACTTAACCTCGCGCGCCGTCGTTCTGCCGATGTACTCCGGCGATCCGGCAGGCTTCCCTGTCGCACCGTCGTAGCCGTGGTAATACACCACCGGCGGCAAGCCAAACTTATCCGCATGAAATTCCGTCGCGGGCGAAAAGAACTCCCCATCCACATCCCGCCCGCCGTTCGGCCCCCCATACGGGCACCCCAACACATCCAACTCCCAATGGGTGTCCGACTCGCCCACCGCCTTAACCCCATCGCTCATCCCTTCGTTCCCCCCTCATCCCTCAGTCCTCAGTCCTGACACCGGTCCATCTCCCCAAAACTTTTCGCGCGTCTCATCGACACTATGGAACTGGCCATAGCTGGCGATCTCTTGCAACTGGAGCGAGCGGTCGGTGATCCGCACGTCATCAAACATCCCGACATGTGCCCCGTTCGCTGCGCGCCGGTCGTAACAAGGCAGCAGGTCATTGCTGATCTTCTCGGCCACAGCGCTGAGGGCCGGCCACACCGCAAACTCAAGGAACGCAGCCTTACCGGTGGTGGCATTCGCCATCGTGCTGTTGACATCGAGCACGCTGGCCAGGCCGGGCGCGATCAGGTTATAGATCTCCTCCTTGTTGAAGCTGCGGCCCTGCAAAAACTCCATCTCCTTCTGCGTATTGCCCATGTTGAGCCACTGGACGCCGCCCCTGCCGACGTTGCGCAGCATCAACAGGCCGCGACGCGTGCCGCCGTTATCGTGGATGAGCTGTTTTTTCAATACTTCCCAGTCGACATCGTTGATTGGATCGGCATACGCCAATGCGCCCGGCACTTTGGCGTTGTCTTTAGCAAACAGGTTGGTATTCCATTCCTGCATCTTGAGATCGCCGACCGCGACCGTCGCCAGCGCTTCAACCGGTGACAAGCCGACGAAGCCGTTCAGCGGGTGAAAGCGTTTGAAGTGCACGACTTCCCAGGGCTCAAGCAGGTGTTTTTCGTCATACATGTAGCCCTTCAAATACATGCGACCGTCGGGCACCGGTTTGACCAGGTGCGCGGGCAAGACCCAGATCTCCTGGGGTACGGCAGCGGGTCCTGAGCGGTTCAGCCACCAGTACGCATTACCCGCGAGCGCACGATAGGCGAACGTCGCCTCCAACAGCTCAAAGCGTGAGTGCAGCGGATTTGGTCGCCCGAGCAAGCGCTCAAAGGGATGATTGGGAATATCCACCGTGCGCTCACCAACACGTCGTTTGACGTTGAAGGGCACGCCGGCCGCGGTTTGCGCCAGCGCCTGGACCGCAGCTTGCAGCCAGCTCAAACGCTGGTACAGCTCGGCCTGGTTCTCGGCTAGTGCGCCGTCGGGTATCGTCCAACGGGCCTGGCTCGATGAGTCCAACATCCAGCCGGGAGTTTGCGTATCCATCTGGGCTTTGACATAGCCGAAATGCCCGGCGACACGAGCCATAAACGTCATATCAATGCCACCAGTCCAGCCGCACTGGGGCGACCTAGCCCCGAGTAGCCGATCGCGAGCGCCATGACCGTGTCGTCGTGCAAGCCGCTCGGTGCTCCATAGCGCACCAAGCCACTCGGTAAGCGCTCCATACCGAAGCCCTGCAACTCGGCGAGTTGCACCGGATCGTTGAGAATTTGCAGATCGCCCCGTTCAAACGCCAGCGCTAAGGCGTCAATGATCTGCATCTTCGATGCATTCGAGGTCACAAAGGGCTGCACGGGCAGGCCCAGCCGCTGCAGTTTTTCGTTTGTGCGGTCATGCCATCGGTCGCCATCGTTGCGGTGCTGCACGGGCAGGCCCAGCCGCTGCAGTTTTTCGAGCAGCGGCACGCCAATGCTGTTTTGTTCGGCGATGATCAGCTGCGGCCTGAACCGCTCGTACAAACCTTGCAGCCGCCCCACCTGAACCTCGTAGTCCACCTGATTAAAGCGCTCGAGGGCTACTTGTTGGTGCAGTGTGGTATCGAGCACACTGATCACCGAGAAATCGCCCTGGCGCGCCCAGTCGACGCCAAACACATAGTTGTGGCCCCGTTGCCCTGCCTGCTGTGCTTGCGCCGTCGCTGCTGGGAGCACACGCCGAAACACGCTGCTGGCGTCATCGAGAAACTGGGCCAGATACTCCTGGCTGAATACCAATTCGGGTAATTCCCGTTGCGCAGCCTGGATCTCCTCCGGCGCGATGAACGGATTGCTGGCCGTCGGCATCTGCCACGAGCGCCACTCCGGATCGCGCTCCTCCTGGCCCAAACTCCAGCAATGCCAGAAGAAGTTACGGCCCTTCGGTGTCGAGAGCAGCCATGCTCCCCCTCGGTAATCGGTCAACGTCGGACGCAGCACCAGCTGCCAAATCTCCTGCAGCTCGCCCACCATCGCCGCCTCGTCGATCACCAGGAGAGCGTACCGGCGACCGCGAATCGCTTCGGGATTCTCCAACGACCAAAAATCAATCACGCCCCCACCCATTAGTTCGATCCGCTTTTCTTGCGTGTTGACCGCCGATATCACCGCTCGCAACAGGCGTTTCGCCGAGCGCCACACCTCCCGCAACATTTTGTACGTCGGCGACATCCAGGCTACCGACCTGCCCGCCAACGCGCCCGTGATCAACCGCTGCAGCCCAAACGCCGACTTGCCCCAGCGCCGCCCCATACACAACACATTGAACCGGCGACCCTCCTGGATACAGCGCTGTTGGCCGGCATGCAGCCGTGGCAGCTCAAGGTTCAACATCGTCGACATAGCGCACCTGAATCGTCACCCGGCCGTCATTCCCACCCTTCGTGGCCGGCTGCGGTGGTAGGTCCAGCCCCATCAGCCTGGCACGCCGCTCGCTCACCTGGACCCAGCGCCCAACTGCCCCGAGATCCCCCTCTTTCACCTTCGGCTCAATCGCCTTTACCGCCATCGTGAGCCGTTGCTCCTCCATCGCCCGTAGCTCCGCTGCGCGCTCCCGCTCCTGTCCCTGTTCTGGCGTGAGTGCAATCTGCACATCTACACGCGCTTGGCGCGCACTAATGCCTAAGGCCTCTGCGATCGCCATGTATGTTTCGCCGCGCTTGCGCATCTCTAGCGCTTCCGTTCGCCGCTGCACCCGTACTTGGTAACGTTTGCCTTGTTCTGTGACCGGTGACTTCGGGTAGCTCCGCATCTTTTGCAGCTTGTCCTGTTTGTGTTGCTCATCACCCATGGCTATACCTCATCTGATCTAGCGGCTACAATTCCTTCCAGACTTGCCGCCACAAGGCCATCCAGTCGAAGCCCTGCGGATCGGTTTTGCGACCGTCAACCTGGGCATGGCCGAGCACGGGCAGAAAGCCATAGTTGCCCCACCACTCGGCGATCTGCGCCGCGCAGGCTGCCAACTGCGCAGGCGGGTACGGGTCCTGACCATCGTTCAGGTTTTCGAGCTCGATACCCAGCGAGTACGCGTTGAGGTTGGGCACTTTGTCCGGGTTGATCGTGCCGACCAAGCCATAGCCCGCGTGCCAAGCCGTATCGTCGTCGCCGACGATCTTGTAGATCGTGCCGTCCTTCGTGATCAACCGGTGGACGCTAACAGGGTTGCTCAATGGGCTCGACGAGCGCAGCCATTGCAGCGAGTTGGTGCCGCCGGTCGCATGCAACACTACGAAGCGTGGTGGCCAGATCCGTCGCCCGCCAAAGTGAGCCCCGTCGGCCGGCGCATCCACAATCGGCAACGCCGGGGTTTGGAAAATCGCATTCTCCATCGTGCTCCTCCTTTATGCTTTGTCCTTCGGTGCCTCGTCCACCGCTGGCGAGCCGGGCACGCTTTGGGCAATATCCACGAAGACCTGGCGCAGAATCGGCGGGACCGGCACGCCTAGCGCCGCAGCGTTTTCGATCACCGAGATGCCCTCGCTCACGGCAAAACCTGCGGCGATCACCTGACTGAACGGCATATGCTGCATATACGGCTCGAGTGCCTGGCCCACCAGGACCATGATCAACATCGTTGCCTTGCGCCGCATCCCTGCTCCTGCGACACACGAGACGAGCGCCCGCTCCTGCCAGGCGCGCAGCAAACCGGTCAGGACGTCTGCGATCATCAGATGGACCAGCAGACTGGCGAACATGTTGATCTGAAACCAGTGGACGGTGTTCTCGACCAGGCTACAGACCAGTGGCAGATGGCACATCGGCGCCTCCTTTCAAAACAAAAACGCGGACACGCTCCTGAGAGCATGTCCGCGAGTGGCTTAACCGTTTCTGGCGGAAAGGATATTCAGTTGTCTGGGGGCTATCGCCTAGGGCTCAAACCTCCGCAAGACCTCGGCGACGATGCTATGCAAATCAACAATCTGCAGCCGCACCTCGTCGTTTTCGCACACGATCCAGATCAGTCCCCGTCCCTCGCGCTGCGTGCGCAAAATCCGAATGAGCTGGTTGAGACGACGCAAGCGTTGCTGCTCGGCTCGGGTGACGTGGATGGTAACAATCTCCTGAGGCTCATTCATCAGTGCTCCGCCACGTCGTAGCTGGTCGTTGAATAGGGCTGTATTATATCACAAAATCAGAACATTAGTTCTGAAAGTAGGTGATGTATAGGTGATAAGATCACCCCATTTCCAAGGAAATCTCAATCTATCCCTGCTACGCTGTCTCGTGGTAGCTAATGGAGTTACCAAGGAGGGTTACATATGCGCAACATGTATCGGAGAGTCGGCATTCTTGCCGCACTCGTCTTGGCCACCGTAGTCCTGCTCGTTGTCCCGTCGGCATCGGCCCACACCCAACTCTCGACGACCGCCTGGACCGTCGTTAGTCCCGCCCCCGTCGCTGTCGCTGGTCCTGCTACGGTCGGCTGCCAGGGTGCAGACTACATGGCCGGGGGCTCCATCAAGTACGTCGGCTATCAAAATGAGTTCGCGAAGTACGATCCCACCACCGACCAATGGACCACGCTCGCATCCTTGCCTGACATCACCGGGGGCGCGGGGGCAGCCTGTGCCGGCAACAAGGTGTATGTCATCGGCGGCACGGACTCCGTTGGCTACAGCGTGAACCTCACGCGCATCTATGACATCGCTAACAATACCTGGAGCTATGGCGCACCGATGCCCGGACCCCTGCAAGCATTAAGCATCGGCACCTATCGCGGTCAGATCTATGTCTGGGGCGGCCTTGGGACCCTCGGCAACCAGACCGAACTCTGGGCCTACAACATCGCAACCAATACTTGGACCACCAACCTCGCACCTGTTCCGATGGCCGTCTCCAGTTCCGGCTACGGCGTCATCGGCGGACACTTGATCAACGCCGGGAGTTTGGGTAATCCGTTCCCGCAGTTCCAAGTCTATAGTTACAGCATTGCGGCGAATACATGGCAGTCGCGTGCTTTACTGCTCACAGCAGTCTACGGACCGGGCAGTGCCGTGGCGAACGCCAAGCTGTGGCTATTTGGCGGTGTCACCGGGAGTGGTGTACCGTCCAACGAGACGCAGATCTACAATCCGCTCAAGGACAGCTGGAGTTATGGCCCAACGCTGAATGTCGGTCGCGCCGGGATCGGTGGCGCCCGCGTCGGCAACTACCTGATCGCGATCGGCGGATTTGACCAGAGCCGCTACGGCACCACGGACACCGAAGTGCTGCTCGTAAAGTAACCGGCGCTGCCAGAGCGTAATAGGGAGAGCACTCGCACCTGTAAAACGAACATCCTCGTAATCCCTGATACGAGCTTTGCTGTCCGGTGGGGAACGTTAAGCATGTCGGAACACGCCTGTCGATCCCGTCTTGCTTTCGTGAGGTGCTCACCTTCCCCACGGGGCACCGATCCTAACAACAAAGACGGTGGCACGACAATTTCAGCAGGCACGTGTTTCAAACCCCTTCCGAGAGCTTTGCAGAATTCCCTCGTACTCTCGGGCTTGACAAAACGTCTGCGTTCCATCATCTTTTAGTGCGGGACGTGCGAACGTTTTGCCCACTCTAT
>JACDGP010000063.1 GCA_013821605.1 Herpetosiphonaceae bacterium | reverse complement strand
CGCTTCCGGGTGCCGATGTCTACAATGCTGGCTCGGTGCGCTTCGAGCAGCTCCCCGAGGACCGTGGGACGGAACTACATGTCACGTTCGAGTATAACCCACCGGCCGGCTTCGTTGGTGCCCTGGTGGCGAAGCTCTTTGGTGAGGAGCCCAACCTGCAGGTTGAAGGCGATTTGCGGCGTTTCAAAAACATCATGGAAGCTCACGAGATTCCGACGACCACCGGTCAGCCGTCGGCACGGGACGAGCCAGATCCCAACGCAGTGCCTATCGAGCAACGTGAAGCGGCGCATAAGCAGAAAGACACGGTCCAGCGCGCATCCGAAGAGTCCTTCCCGGCCAGCGATGCGCCGGCTTGGACAGGCGTAGATGATGGTGCTATCCCAGAGTTAGGTTCTTAGAGAAGAGGGGCACATGAAGGCACTTTGTTGGTACGGTAAAAGCGACGTTCGGGTAGAAACGGT
Source organism: Herpetosiphonaceae bacterium (assembly GCA_013821605.1). Lineage (GTDB taxonomy): Bacteria > Chloroflexota > Chloroflexia > Chloroflexales > Kallotenuaceae > JACDGP01. The sequence goes on along the minus strand of JACDGP010000063.1, from coordinate 29,950 downwards.
TCCCGATCCAGAAATTCTGAATCCCCGTGATGCCATCATTAAGGTGACATCTACTGCGATTTGCGGTTCCGATTTGCACTTGTACGACCACTATATCCCGACCATGGAAAAAGGTGATATTCTTGGTCATGAGTTTATGGGTGAGGTGGTCGAGCTTGGTGCCGAGGTCAAAAATCTCCATATCGGTGACCGGGTCGTCATCCCCTTCACTATCGCCTGCGGCAACTGCTACTTCTGTCAGCACCAGCTCTGGTCGCTCTGCGACAACTCGAACCCCAATGCGAAGATCGCCGAAACTGCCTATGGTCAATCACCTTCAGGACTGTTCGGGTACTCGCATATGCTGGGTGGCTACGCGGGCGGTCAGGCCGAGTATGTGCGTGTGCCCTTCGCGGATGTTGGTCCGATGCGTGTGCCGGTTGGCTTAAATGACGAGCAAGTGCTCTTTCTCACGGATATCTTTCCCACCGGTTATATGGCGGCCGAGAATTGTAATATCCAACCGGGTGATACCGTTGCCGTCTGGGGTTGCGGCCCTGTGGCTCAGTTTGCGATTAAGAGTGCCTACTTGTTAGGTGCGGAGCGCGTCATAGCTATCGACCATGTGCCAGAGCGCCTGCAGATGGCCCGCGAACAAGGCAAGGCCGAGACGATTAACTTTGACGACGTGCATGTCCTTGAAACGCTCAAGGATATGACCGGTGGTCGTGGTCCTGATGCGTGTATCGAAGCTGTCGGCCTGGAAGCTCACGGTGCGAGCGTTGATGCCATCGTTGATCGAGTCAAGGCCGCCACCTTGCTAGCAACTGATCGTCCGCATGCTCTGCGCGAAGCAATCATGGCCTGCCGCAAGGGCGGCACGGTCTCGATTCCCGGCGTCTACGGTGGCATGTTGGATAAAGTCCCCTTCGGGGCAGCTTTTGGTAAAGGTCTCACCTTCAAAATGGGCCAAACGCACGTCCATCGTTACCTGCATCCCTTACTTGAGCGCATTCAGAAAGGTGAGATCGATCCGTCGTTCGTGATCACGCACCGCATGAAGCTCGATGAAGCACCCCACGGCTACGCTATCTTTAAGAACAAGCAGGACAATTGCATCAAGATTGTCCTCAAGCCTTAATCACGACCAGGAGCCCAGCTATGCAAGCCGATACCCACTAGTCGAGTGACAGCACAAGTGAACAATCAACTCCTCGCCCGAGTCAGGCCGAAGGTTCACCAGATCCCGGTACGGACGATGGTGATCAGGAATCAATCCCGATGCCTAGTCAGGCCGAAGGCGACCTTGCAACCATTGAAGACGATTTAGAGCACCAAGGCGAGAAGTCTTAGACTTTGTGTCAACATAATGTTCACAGGATAACCGGCGGCAGTCCATGCTGCCGGTCTTCATATGTGAAAACGAGTATCCCGATCATCGCCTTGACAATTTACGAACACTTGTGTTATAATACGTCCGGTTAGTTGTCGTTGTTTGTCTTACAAGGTGTCTTAACCTGCCCTGAGAGGGTGTATCAGAGAAAATCGCAAAAAGTGTATCAGTACCATGTACCAAAACTGAGTTCAACTGTACCAAAAATCCTGGTGTTGTACCAAAGTTGAACATGAGTGTACCAAAACGCGTGGGGTCTTGTACCACATAGAGGCCATGTTTGTACCATCGACTCGCCATTGTTCCTGTTGATCCTGTTGTTAAGTCATTGTTATCGCATTGTTTTTCTATTGCTTTTTGATCTATAGAGCAATGTTTTAACAAGCGTGGGACGTTGTTCCGTATTGCTCCCGAAGCGTGAAATAGGGCCTCCTAATGCGAAATGCACATCATCACGATTTTCCATTGCTGGCAATACATTCGTGATCATCCTTGGCCTCGCAGCCTCATCTAAGTTTGACAAGGTCAGCGAGCCGTGGCATAATCGCGAACGGAGATGAGCAAACACGTTAGTTTCACTGGCAGTTGTTCCCGCTAAGTTCGCGGTTACCTGCCTCATGGCTCCGGTCCACCCTGTGGACTGGGGATTTTTTGTCCTTCTATGAGCATGATTGACCGGCCAATTTATCCTTTCAGCGCCATCGTTGCCCAGGAACGCCTCAAGCGTGCCCTACTGCTCAACGCTGTCAATCCACGCGTCGGTGGTGTGCTGATTCGCGGCGAAAAAGGCACGGCGAAGTCGACGGCTGTACGCGCCCTTGCGCGCTTATTGCCCATACAGCGCGTCGTGGCCGATTGTCCCTACAGTGACCCGCCGGACGATCCCCAGCGCATGTGCAACCGCTGCCGCTCGCGCTGGGAAAATGGCGAAGAGTTGCCTGTGGCCGAACGGCCCACGCGCCTGATTGAGCTACCTGTCAATGCCTCCGAGGACCGCGTGGTTGGTTCGCTTGACTTGGAGCATGCCCTCGCCGAAGGCGAGCGTCGCTTCGAGCCAGGTTTGCTCGCCGCCGCGAACCGGGGCGTGCTCTATGTTGATGAGGTCAATCTGCTAGACGATCACCTGGTCGACCTCCTCCTTGATGCTGCTGCCATGGGCGTCAATACCGTTGAGCGCGAAGGTATTTCGGTCTCTCACCCGGCCCGCTTTATTCTCGTCGGCACGATGAACCCCGAGGAAGGCGAACTCCGCCCGCAACTGCTCGACCGCTTTGGCTTGGTCGTCGAAATCGGCGGCCTTCGCGAGGTGGCTGATCGCGTGGCCATCATCCAGCGCCGCCTCGATTACGAAGCCGACCCGGTGAGCTTCGCCGAAACCTGGGCTCCCGCCGAGCATCTGATCCAATCCCGCATTCGCGAAGCTCGCACCTTGTTGCCCTCGGTTCAACTTACAACCTTTGATATGGCGATCATCGCCCGCTTGGCCATCGAAATGGGGGTCGACGGCCATCGAGCTGATCTTGCGATCCTCGAAGCAGCGCGCACACATGCCGCTCTAGAGGGCCGCCTCAGCTTGGCACCCGAAGATATTCGTGTGGCCGCCGAACTGGCGTTGCCGCATCGCCTACGCCGCCAGCCGTTTGTCGACGTTCAGATCGATGATGATAAGCTAAACTCGATCTTGCAGCGTGAAGCCGACCAGGCTGCGCAGCAAGGCGTAGAAAAAAAAAAGAGTTGAGTGACGAGCCTGGTGACGCCGACGCAAGCGATTCGCTGGCGTCCGTTTCGGTCGCACCACGCCAACCGGCGCAAGGTGAGTCACAGACCGGCAACAAAAGCGGAGATAAACAGATTGATCCGTCCCAAGCCTTTAAGGTGCGCAAGTTTGGTGCGCAAGCCAAGCGGCTCGAACGCCAAGCCGGTGGCAAACGCTCTCGTTCGCGTACCAAACGCACCAGTGGTCGTCAGATCGGCAGCCGCGAGGTCGAAGGCCGTGTTCGGGATTTGGCCTTCAGTGATACAATTCGTGCCGCAGCACCCTATCAGCGCCAGCGCCGCCAAACCAGCACCAAACGCCGCGCCGTCCTGTTGGAGCGTCCAGACTTTCGCCAAAAAATCCGGGTGCGGCGTACCCGTAATGTCATCTGCTTCGTCGTTGATGCCTCGTGGAGTATGGCGGCCGAGCAACGTATGCAGGCGACCAAGAGTGCGGTCTTGAGTCTCCTGCGCGATGCTTACCAGCGGCGTGACCAGGTGGGCTTGGTCAGTTTTCAGCGCGACGGTGCGCGTGTGCTCCTGCCCTTGACCAACAGCGTCGAGATGGCCGAGCGTCGCCTGCGGACGATGCCGACCGGCGGCAAGACCCCCCTCACGCACGGCCTGCTCCTGGGGTATGACCTACTATCGCGGGCTCGTCGTCGTGACGCCGAAATCGTGCCGCTGATGGTGGTGCTGACCGATGGTCAAGCGAATGTCTCCCTGACGGGCATGCAGCCGCAACAGGAGGCCTACCGTATGGCAGCCTTTGTCGCCGAAGCCGAGATCAGTGCGATCGTGATCGATACCGAGCACCCAAGCTTTGTCCGCGGTTTAGCCCGCGAGCTAGCACGGCATTTGGAGGCCCCTTATTTTCACATCGCGGAGCTAGGCGAAGGTGCGCTGGTCGATATTGTACGTCGTACCACGCGTTAGCGGCCGATTTGGTCCCGAATTGATCAAATTGGGGTGTTACGTTCGGAGCGACTTCGGGTATACTTCATGGTGACAATTTCCTGACACAGCAATGATAACGTGCAGGTTGTTCTTTTTGATGGAGGCATGGCGGACATGACGGATGCGGAGCGGACTCCGGAACAGCACCTAGAGAGTGCGACGGAGCAGACGGAACAGGCACCCAGCCTGTTAGGAAAAATCGTGGACATGGCCAAGGATGTGGCCGGGGTAGTCGTCGATAAAGCGAAAGATGTGACCGGCGTGGTTACCGATCACGCTCCCGCTGTTGTTGCGACGGTCAGTGATACCGCCGCTCAAGCTGTTGAAAAAATCCAGACGCTGGTCGGTGGTTCGAGCGATGAGCCGGTCACGGCTGCGGCGCAAAACGGTGGCCCTTCGACTGAGACCCCGGCACCTCAAAATGGTGCTGCGGAGTCTACCGAGCCATCGGCATCAGAGCCTCAGTCCTCCGGCGTGATCGCTGCCGTCGCCAACACGGCCAGTAGTGCTGCTGACACGGTCACCGGAGCGGCTCAAGCGGTTGCCGACAAGGCTAGCGACGCGACAACTGCCGCTCGTCGGACCCTGTCACGCATTTATAGCAGCGTGACCGGTGAGCAAGGTGCCAGCTACCAACCCCCCGCTGAAAGCCCCAAGGGTGGTCGTCCCCGCCGCTTCAAAGATGTGTCCCCCGGGATGCAGCTTGAGGGCAAGGTCACAAGCATCGCTTTGTACGGCATCTTTGTTGATGTGGGCGTTGGTCGCGATGGCCTGGTTCATATCTCCGAAATGAGCGACAAGCGCATCGAAGCACCGACGGATCTTGTACAAATCGGCACGCCCGTCACTGTATGGGTCAAGAGCGTCGACGCCGACGCGCGCCGCATCAGCCTGACGATGCGCGATCCCAACCGGCCCAAGCCCGAGCGCACTGAGCGCCGTCCGCCGCGCAAGCCCGAAGTCAACCGCGAAAAGTTGGCCTCGCTTAAGCCCGGTGACACCGTCGAAGGCGTAATTTCGAGCCTGGCTCCTTTCGGTGCCTTTGTTGACATCGGCGCAGGCAAGGATGGCTTGGTCCACATCTCGGAACTGGCCGAGGGTCGCGTCGAAAAGCCGGAAGATGCCGTCACCATCGGTGAGCGTTACCCTTTCCGGGTTTTGGAAGTCGATCCCGAAGGCAACCGTATCAGCTTGAGCCTACGTCGTGCCCAGCGTGCCAACAAGATGCAGCAGCTCGAGTCGGGCACGCAGCTTGAGGGCACCATCAGTGGCCTTGCCGCCTTCGGTGCCTTTGTCGATATTGGTGTTGGCCGTGATGGCTTGGTGCACGTCTCAGAGCTCTCCAGTGAGCGCGTGAACAAGGTTGAGGATGTGGTCAAAGTTGGCGACAAGGTCCAGGTTAAGATCCTTGAAGTTGACCCCAACTCCAAGCGCATCAGCCTCACCATGCGCGTCGACGAGCCCCCACCCGCCGAGCGCCCGAAACCCCAGGGTCGGCCCGGTGGTTTTAGTGGCGAAAGCACGCCATCCTTTGGTGGCCCTAGCAACTTCAGCGGTGGCTCTGGGTACAGCAGTGATCGTGGCCCCAGCAACTTCAGTGGCGGCTTTGTCGCGCCACGGCCCGACATGACGCCTGATAGCGGTGCCAGCCGTGGTGGTGCTCCTCGTACGCGTGGCGGCAGCAGTCGCAACGACAGCCGTGACCGCACAGACCGCTTTGATGACCGCCCAGGTGCTGCACCCCGCCGTGGTAATGACCGTAATGATCGTGGTGGCGACCGCCCCGCTGGTGGGCGTGGTGGCCCTGGTGGTGGTAGCCGCGCCGGCGGTGGCCGTGGTCAGGTTAGCGACCAAACCCAAGAAGTCTACACCTTCGAGGATCCCGAGGAGGAGTCGTTTACCGGCGATGCGTCGCTCCAAGACCTGCTGTCGAAATTCAACAGCGGCAAAGGGCGCGACAGCAAGCGCACACGTGACGACGAAGAGATGACTGATGAGCAGCGTCGTAATGATGCCATTCAGCGCACCTTAGCACTTCGCGACGAAGAATAAAGCGGAAGTATGGAGCAGCCTTGTGGGTGACCACAAGGCTGCTTTTGTATGGATGGCTAAGCCTTACGCGGCGTTCGGAGCCAGCGTCTGCTGTATTTTCTGTAAAAGTTCTGTCACGTCGAGTGGTTTAGCGATCTGCGCCACGACGTTTGGCGGCAAGTGGGACGCGTAATCGCCACTCAAAATGATAACTGGGATGTGTGCGAAGTGGGGATCTTCAGCGAGTGTTTGAGCCAGGACATCGCCATGCATCCGTGTCATATGCATATCAGTGACGATCAGGTCGCATACGGCTCCTGCACGCAGCCGCTCCAGGGCAACATCGCCGTCCTCGACCGCGCTAGGCTGATGACCTTCGAGTTGCAGCAACATACTCATCAGTTCACGGATGTCGTCTTGGTCTTCAACCACCATAATGGCTGCCATGCGTATTCCCTCATCCCAGTTACGTCGCAGTCTACCATGGGCACCTGGCCTAAACGCTTTATCCTGATTACCTGGAGCTTACGACGTGCCACAGCTGACCTTACCCGGCTTGATCGATGTTCATGTGCACCTACGTGTCCCCGGCGGCGAGCAAAAGGAAACGTATGCTACCGGTACAGCTGCTGCTCTGGCAGGCGGTGTCACAACAATTCTCGACATGCCCAACACCAGCCCCCCGACTACCGATGCCTCACGCCTTGCTGCAAAACGCGCGCTAGCTGCCGCTGAAGCCCGTTGCGACGTTGGCTTGTTTGCCGGAGCAAGCACCGACAACGTGGACACCGTTTTCCGCTTGGCCGAGGAAGTCTGTGCGCTTAAAATCTATGTCAGCACTACCTTCGGACCCTTGCGGGTTGCCGACTGGGCTCTGCTTGAGGCGCACATTAGCCACTGGCCCGCCCACAAGCCCATCGTAGTTCATGCCGAAGGTCCACTGCTACCCCGTGTACTCTTGCTAGGAGCCCGCTACGGTAAGCACATCCACGTCGCCCATGTCGCGCTACAAGCCGAGATCGAGGCCATCATCACGGCTCGTGAGCGCGGCGCATACATTACCTGCGAAGTGACGCCCCACCATCTCGTCTTGACAGTTGATGATATCCGCCATCTCGGACCGTGGGGCGATGTACGCCCGAAGCTAGCCTCGCCCGCCGACCGCGCCGCCTTGTGGCACCATCTCCCCGCGATCGACTGCATTGCAACCGACCACGCTCCCCATACCATCGCGGAGAAAACAAGCGCCAATCCTCCTCCTGGCTTGCCCGGCCTCGAAACCATGCTTCCGCTTCTGCTAACTGCAGTCGACGACGGACGGCTTGAGCTCGCCCGTCTCATTGAGCTTACCTCCACCAATCCGGCTCGCATCTTCAACTTGCCGCGCGACCCCCGCACCTCCGTTGAAGTTGAAGTTGGGCCCCGCTATCGTCTGCCCGCGCAGGGCTGGCAAACCAAGGTGGATTGGACGCCGTTCGCCGGTTATGAGGTTGCCGGGCGTGTGCTTCGAACGACCCTCCGCGGTACACATGTCTATGAAGCTGGTCATGTTCTGGCATCACCCGGCAGTGGCCGCATTCTCTTCGGGCAGCAAGTGTCCACATCCACAGGTCGTGCCAAACGCTACGGCTGACCCTGAGCTAGCACCTGCTCATACACGCTGGCTAGCTGAGCGGCAAGCCCCTGCCACCCGAACCGGCTTTGCACAAACGCTTGTCCGCTCCGGCCCAACCTTTCCCGCAGTGTCTCATCACGGAGCAAGCGCACCGTGGCCCCCGCCAGCACCCCCCCGTCATCTGGCCGAACTAGCACCCCGGTTCGCTCGCTTTCGATATACTCGTTTGCTTGCCCAACTGCACTGGCAACCACCGGTACGCCCGCGTTCAGCAACTCCAACAGCTTGACCGAGCATTTAGCGCGGTTCATGAGACTATCGGCGAAGGGCACAATCGCGACATCCGCAGCAGCCCATGCTTGGTGTAACATAGGCAGCTCTGCCCAACCTCGCACATCAAGCTGCTCCGCCACACCGACCCGATCAGCCCACTGTTGCAGCACCTCCGCCTCATTCCGTTCCCCAGCCCCCATCACCAATAGCCGTGCTTGCGGACACTGCGACCGTAATCCCACCAAACATTCGATAATCATCCGCAGCGGATATTCCCAAAAACGGGTATACAGCAGCACGACCGGCGCATCATCCAGGTGGAGTGCTCGACGTGCTGCACATCGATCCGGCAAGGCTGGTGGTGTGCCCACGCCATTCGGCAGATAATGTACACGCTCCGGCACTATCCCAAAGCCCCAGGCCTGTGTTTGTAGTCTGCGCGACGCGACTGTCACGCAGCGTGCCTGCCGTGCTAAACTGCGTTCCTGCCAAGCAAACACATACTTCATCCACTGAGGATAGGGCAATAACTCATTCCAACCACCCCAGCCTTCCCAATCATCTGTATCTTGGATGATCGGCAGACCCGGCTCATCAAGGTGTGCTAACAGGGCTGCAAGCCCGCTATAGCCTTTCGGTTTGAAGACATGCAGCACATCGGGCCGCCAGCGTTTAGCTTCCCGCCACAAGGTCCACGCAGTTTCGGCAAATGCCGCCGCTCCGGGCAGTCGTGGCAGTCGCACATGCACAACCTCGACCCCATCCACCACCTGCCGCGTGTCGGCATCTTCTGGATTAAGATACGCCGGGGCCACAATCCGCACCGCGATCCCCTGTTTATGCAGCTCCTGTGCAAGCGGCAGCGCTCGTTGCCCCAGCGTGCCCTTAGGACGAATACCAAAGGGCGCGATCATCGCAACCCGCATCAGCTCTCGTCCCTTGATGACCCAAGTAGGCCCCACTCGCTCAGCGCCCCTTCTAGCTGCCTGACATCTTTAAACAAAATACATACAATCCCGAGCTGCTCTGCCGCCACAGTGTTCCGCAGTTTGTCATCGATAAACAACGCCTCCTCCGGTGCCACCCTCAGCCCCTCCAATGCGAGGCGGTAGATCTGTGGCTCCGGCTTCGCCACGCCGACCCGCGCTGAATTAATGACCACCTGGAACAACTGCGTCAGCTGGTGCCGTTCCAACGTCGCTTCTAGCTCGTCGGTCGCATTCGACAGCAGTGCCATCGGATACTGTAACGCCAGTCTCTGAGCCACTGCAACAACCCCCTCATCGAGTTGGTGCCCGGCCCATAGCTGCTCATGAAATGTCGCCACGTCTCTGGCCTGCGGATCAATTTCGGCCATCACAGCCTCTAAATACGCTTGATGTGTCAGCGCACCGACCCGCGCCTGTTTCCACGCTGCTCCACCATACAGTTGGTCATACAGCGTCTCGGGCGCAATGCCCAGCCTCGCCGCCGCTTGCGTAAATCCAGCCAATGCCTCGTGCCGAGGATCGAAAACGCCGCCAAAATCCCAGATGATCGCCTTGATTGGCTTGTCGCTACTCTTTGCCATACCGGTCATTATAGCCGCTCTCGTTTGCCCTAACCTACCGGAACCACTACAATACCCTGCCATGAACGACCAACCGCCGCCCAACATTCCACGTGTCTTGATCGATGGACAGATTGACATGCCTTCCGGCCACCAGATCCAGGTGCTGGCCCAGCCGTCTACCCGTCGACTAATCGTGCTCAACTCAACCATCGTCAATCAACTAGAGATCGGCCAGCCCCTCACGCTCCACCTTCCCGACCTCCCCTCCCAAGCCGTCGTCGTGGAAGCACTCGACCGTCTGTCATTAATCGTCCGCTACACCCCCACTGAGCCACCGGAGGAGCCGCTCAGCGTTTGACAGCCCCTGGCCTATATGCTATACTCTCGCCGGTAGATGAGGGGCTGTAGCTTAGTTGGGAGAGCGCCGCGTTCGCAATGCGGAGGTCAGGGGTTCGACTCCCCTCAGCTCCACCAAAAATCGAGTTTGGGGCTTTAGCTCAGTTGGGAGAGCGACACGCTGGCAGTGTGTAGGTCGGGGGTTCGAACCCCCCAAGCTCCACCAAATACCAGTCCGGGGTTCCATCCTCGGACTGGTTCGATTTTTAAGCCTATTTCGAGCCCTTCCTTATTCTTCGCGTAGCGCGAGTGCTGGCGACGTACGACTCATCCGGAATGCCGGATACACGCCCGCGAGGAGTGCTGCTACCAGCGCGAGCAGTAGCGCTTGCCCAAAGGTGCTGGGGCGCACGACCAGATTGAGCGTCCAGCCAAACGAGCGCTTGTTAATTACATATACCAGCACGCCGGCCACGGTTAATCCCACCGGCAACGACAGCAGCCCTGCCGTCAAGCCCATCAAACCCGTCTGGCCCAAGACCACCGCCCACACTTGTCGTGGACTAAGACCATTCGCGCGCAAAACTCCTAGCTCCTTGGCCCGTTCAAGCTGCAAGGCCATTAAGGCACTCAAGATACCAACAAACGCGATAAACGTCGCAAGTAACTGCAGGACAGACGTGATCGCAAAGGTGCGATCAAAAATCGTGAGCGTTTCTTCGCGCAGCCCCCGATTCGAACGAATCAACAGTGATTGCGTGGTGGCAACCCGTTGCTTGAGCGTTTCAACCAGCTGGTCGACATCCGTTCCGGCAGTCGCATACAATGCCATTGATGTGACATCCGGATCATTGTAATAGTGCTGGAAGGTTGGCAGGGTCAATTCAACCACGCCCTGCTCCGACGCATAGTCATAAAAGACGCCCACCACGGGCAGCCGCTGCTCACCTTTGCTCGTGGTTAAGGTCACGCTCCCGTTTTGCAGCGGAATATTATGCTTATACGCAAAGGGTTCGGAAACGAGTGCGCCACCCGCCTGCCAGCCCTGCCAGATCGTCGTTGCGTCCCCCTTAACGAATTGGTAGCTTCCTTCGGCCCGGCTATCAAGATCCAGACCAAGCACATGGACTTCCCCGCTTGGACTGGGTGAGGTTACGCCACGGTAGGTGCTGATGCCGGCCACCCCAGGCGTCAGGCGCAATTGCTCAATAGCCGCCGGCTTCATCACGATATCGGTCCGGCCCGCTGCCAACCCTGGGGGCGAAATGTATACGTCAGCTTCCAGACTCATGTTCAGCCAGGTGACCACCGTTTGGCGAAAGGAGCCGACCATGATGCCCACGCCCACCGTCACCGAAACTGCGACCATCAGTGCCGCGATAGCCACCGACGTCCTGGACAGTGCTGCTACGACATCGCGCGCGGCCATCCGCCCCAATAAGCCAAACATACGACCGAAGATTGGGCGCAGGAGCACCATCAACGCCACCGTAATCGCCGGCGTGAGCAGCGCTCCGCCCACCACGAAGCCGAACAATGCCGCAAAGGCGACCACCAGCGAGCGGGTTGGTAGCAGCAGAAGACCGATGCCCAGCCCAATCAAGAGCAGACCCAGCCCCAGCACCACTGGTACGGCTCGTCGGATACGCTCTTCGATACTTGATCGCCGGAGTACACTACGCGGTGGCGTCGTAGTGGCTTCCCAAGCCGGCACTGCCGCCGTGATTAGCGTCGCGACGATGCCAAGCAGGAGCCCTTTCGCCAAAGTGACGGGCGACAAAAACAAACCGCGTACGGTCACAACAAAATACAGATCATTAATCGTTTGTGTGACGAGGCCCACCAGCCCGCGTCCCAGCGCAATGCCCAGCGCAATGCCCAGCACCGAGCCCACCACACCAACGGTAGCAGCTTCCAACAATATCAAGCCAAAAATTTGCTTTTGATCAACACCCAAGCAACGTAACGTGCCAAACATGGACCGCCGTTGCACCACCGAAAACGTGATCGTGTTGTAGATCAGGAACATGCCGACCAGCAGCGCCAGCAGACTCAGCGCCGTCAGATTCGTTTCAAAGGCACGCGTGAGCTGCGTGATCGTTGCCGAACGCGTCGCCGGCGTTGTAAGTTGTGCTCCGGCTGGCAAAAAGCTTTGGATCTGTTGGGCCTGCTCTAGCGTCGCAACAAGATCGATCGATGACAACTTGCCGATCATGCCCAGCGTTTCCTGGGCAGTCGCAATATCGGTGATGACCAGCCCTTGCAGCGCCCGCTGACTCGCCGTATCCTGTGGCTTCACAATGCCGATAATCTTTATCTGCTGCACCACACCACTGTGGTCAATTGTAACCTGCCCGCCCTGACCAACCTCCAGTGCCGTCGCTGTATCTGCTGATATGATCGCTGTCCCCGGCTCCGTCAATAAAGCGACATAGTCACCGTCACCATTCCCCAAGCTCGCACCGGTGAAACTGCGGAAGGGTCCTTCGGCAAACGGATCGATCCCGAGGATCTGCAGTGGTCGCGCATGCGGCCCACTGGCTTCCACATAGCCGGTGACGACCGGTGCGGCCGGGTGCACATCATGCTCAACGACTAGCCCACGGTAAACATCCTCGCTTAATCCGTTTGCCCCGCCCACGATCTGGTGCGTCGCTCTACCGGTAATTGTCTCGGTCGAAAGCGTAAATGCGCGTTGGGCGCTCCCATTGGCTAGGTCGATTGCTACCACCACCGCAACGCCCAGCGCAACTCCCAGGATCGACAACCCGATCTGCCAGGGATGGCGCAGTAGATAGCGCAAACTCGTGCGCAGCAGGAGCGGCGTCACGCCGCCACCGTCGCGCGCTCGTGCAACTGCCCTTCCTCTATCTGGAAGACGCGGTCGGCCATCCCGACCACCTCGCCACTATGCGTCGCCATCACCAGATTTTTGCCGCTTTGCCGCGTCAATCGATCCAGCAACTGCAGCACGATCTCACCAGTCTCCGCATCCAAGTTGCCGGTCGGCTCATCGGCCAGGATCAGGATCGGATCATGTACCAGCGCCCGCGCGATCGCAATCCGCTGCTGCTCACCGCCCGATAAGCGGTCGGGATAGGTATCACGACGGTCCAGTAGCCCAACTTGCTCCAGGAGTTGGAGCGCATATTCCTTATCTTTAGGGGTCAGACGGTGGTTAAGCTCGACCGGCAGCAAGATATTTTCCAGCACGGTGAGCGTCGGCAGCAGATTATAAAACTGAAAAATAAAGCCAATCGACCGCCGGCGAAACAGAGTCCGTGCCTGTTCATTCTGGCCGGTCACATCGATCCCATCAATGGTGATCGAACCACTCGATGGCGAATCAATCCCGCCGAGCAAATTCAACAATGTCGACTTGCCCGAGCCACTTTTGCCCAACAACACCACAAACTCGCCACGGGCAAACGCTGTTGTCACCGCATGGAGCACGGTGCGCGTCTGTCCACCTTCAGTAAACGTTTTCGAAACATTATCGATCTCGATCAACGCGCTTGGCGGCGTAGTTTGCCTCATCTCGCTCTCATTCCTCATCCTTTTCAGTATAGCGGGATTTGCATTGTGTGCGGGTCACGTACCATCCACATGAGCCATGACCAGAGTCACCGTAAAGTGGCAGCCATCATTAGCCGTTTTCCGCGTCGGCAAATGCTAGCCCTCTGCTATTGAGTTCGCTACGGAGCAGCGCAATTGCCTTGGGACCCATACCATGCAACTTTCGCAGGTCACTCTCCTTAACCCTGGTCAACTGCTGCACGCGGCTGTAATTGGCTGCCGCGAGTGCCCGGAGTGCTGGTTGGGACAGCCCGCTCGGGAGATCGGAGGCGGGCTCGACGTCGTTCTGGTGCGCCATAGGAGCTCCTTCATGACAACGTATCTAACGAACCTTTGGTGGTCATGGTAACAGAATTCGCTATGTTCGCGTCAGACTCCGGTGCTGCCTACTGTGCATAGAAAGCTTGAAGCACCTTGACACCGTAGAGTTGCGCCATCGCTTGCCACCAGCTCAAGCCACCCATATATTGATAGTGCCAAGCTTCGGTCACACCGGCATTGCTGCCAATCCGTTGCCAACCTTCAGCCTGAAGGATCGCTGTCGCATCCACATAATACGCGGCGGGGCCACGTCCTTGTAACGCCGCTCGGCCATACCAGCCTCCATGACTACCGTCCTGCCGTGCACTGCGGACGAGCACACGCCATAACCCCGGCGTGCTAGCATCGCGGATAAAGACCACACCTTGCTGACCGCCCACAGTGAGCCACTGCGCCACATCGATCGCCCGCCCCGCCTTGTGCCATGAGCGATCTGCGACCCCTGCTTTGTGAGTGACGAAGCCAATGCTGCGAAACGCGTCATCGAGCTGTCCCAGATAATCGACCCCGCTGGCTTGAAGAATACGAGTCCTGGCCCGATTAAAAGGTCCAACCGCACCGGATGCCAGGAACGCATGTGGCGCGTCAACGTCTGTCAGCCGCACGAGATTGCCGGGGCCTTCCTCGGTCGGCCAGTGCGACAACACAGGTTGTGGTGCGAGACGTAACGTTCCATCTGATGCACGTCGGGGTGGCGTGCTTCGCATGAGGAGGGCGGGCTGCGATGCTCCCGGCAGCACTGCTTGTTGCTTGGCTCGCTGCGCGCTCATGGCGGTCGTTGAGCTGTTTGCAACTGCCACCATAGGGATTGCAGGAATGGTTTGCGCGCCACGGGGATCGAGCTTGACGAGTGAGCTATGAATCCAACTCGTGGCCGCCGCCGTACGAACTTGCCACCAGCCGTGGGCTTGGCCCACGAACTGGAGCACGTCCCCAGCGTCAACGCCTGCTACAATGTTGGCTGTCCCGTCTGGACTATCCCGCAGGTTGCCGCCATTGATCACCTGGGCTGCCGCTTGCCGTGGCGCTGCTTGAACCACGAACGGCACATGCTCGATTGCTTCGGGATCAACGATCAGCAAACTTTCACTGAGCCAGCCATCACCATCTGCGGTATGGACCCACCACCAGTCACTGGCCCAGCCCGCCAGACGAACGTGATCGCCTGCCCGGACGCTACCAACAACGGCGGCATCAACACCGGGTGCCGACCGCAAATTGCCACCGTTCCAGACCTCCGCCCACGGTTCGATCACGCCTGCCGTAGTGGTTGGTGGTGCGGTAGTGCTGAGGGACGCTGTTGGCTCGCCTGGGGCTTGAGCAAGCGGTGCCGGTGCGGGTGATGTCGGATCCGGCTGCTTATTGATCATTGGTCGTGCGGATTTGACCACCTCTTGCGGGATGCTGTGCACTGGTGCTGCCGCTACGGCTTTGGGGAGCACAGGCTGCGGCACTATTGATGCCGGTGGTTCCGTATGTAGCGGTTGGTGCTCAGCGACATACACGGCTAAACCTGCGATCAGCAAGACGGCTATGATCAGGATCGTCCCTTGCCATCTTGATCTTGGAGCTGATGCTGGTCTAAAAGGTGAGCTGGTCCTCTGATGAGTGGGGGAGGCCATGCGACTGGGGCTGCCGGGCAACTTACGCATGGTGGTCACCCGCTATGGAGTAGGGAGCAACGGATCGTCGCCTGTCGCTCCCTAACCTGTATCGCTCATGATCCAGAAGCCTGGTTGCCGGGACCGTGCAGTTGCCGAGCTCGCTCATAGAGTTCACTGTAGATCGCAGCCGATGTGTTCCAGGAAAAATCTTCCCGCATACCACGCTCACGGAGGGCTGCCCAGCTATCTTGGTCTTTAAAGGCCATGAGCGCACGATTGAGTGTCGCCTGGAGCATCGCCACGGCATACGGCTGGAAACGAAAACCATTCCCATTTGATCCTTCGCGTACTGTGTCATTGAGGCCCCCGGTCGCACGCACAATTGGTACTGTGCCGTAGCGCAGAGCGATCAACGGTCCGAGGCCACCGGGTTCATACTGCGATGGCATCAAGAACATGTCACAGCCAGCATAGATCCGTTGTGCCAGAGCCGCATCAAACTTGAGTACCGAAGCGATCTGGTTCCCGTGGTGCCGGTGCAGGTCGGCAAAAGTCTGCTCGTACTGCGGATCACCGCTGCCCAGCACGATGAATTGGGCACCGGCAGCCAGCAAATCTGGCATCACATCCGTAACGAGGTCGAGTCCTTTCTGATCCGTCAAGCGGCTAACCATGCCGATCAAAGGGAGCGTAGGATCATCACTGAGACCCAACTCCGCTTGAAGCGCCTGCTTGCACGCTGCTTTTCCGGCCATATCCTTCAAGCTATAGGGGGCCGCAATCTGCGGATCGTGGCTCGGATCGAAGATCTCAGTGTCGATCCCGTTTAGCACGCCAAACAGTCGATCACGACGTTCCCGTAACACGCCATCCAAGCCCGCCCCATATTCGGGTGTCAGAACCTCGCGCGCATAAGTGGGGCTGACCGTGGTAATTACGTCAGCTGTCCGAATCGCACGTGCCATAAAATTGAATTGCTCGTCGTCATCACGGTGCACCGTCATATCGCCGCCGGGCGTTAAGCCGCTAAGGTGCAGCGTAAATGGGCTGAAGGTGCCCTGGTAGGCCAGGTTGTGGATGGTAAACATGCTTGCGACAGCGGGAAACGAGCGTGCAAATAGCGTCTTTAAGTAGACCGGGAGTAAGCCTGCGTGCCAATCGTTGGCATGCACGACTTCAGTGTGCCAGCCTTCTACCGCTCGTAAATGTTGCATCAAACCCAAGACGCTGCGCGCAAACAAAACAAAACGAGCATCGTCGTCGGCCATGCCATACAGTTGGGACCGGTCAAAGGCCGCCGGCACATCGATCAGATACAGCGGCGTATCCTTGACCGTCGTTTGAAAGACCTCGACCGGTTCGACCCGCACGCCGGCAGCCGCGAAAAATCCGGCAATTGGCCCTTGTTGTGGCGTTTTGCTCAACCGGATCACTTGGTAGCGTGGCATAACAATCCGCACATCATGACCAAGCTTGCGTAACGCCGCTGGTAGGGCTGCTGCAACATCGGCTAGCCCGCCGGTCTTCAGCAACGGCGCTACTTCTGCAGCAGCAAACAAGATATTCATAGCGCTCCTTTGCGGCTAATGCTGCTGCTACATGCGTGGGCTGATCGTCTCGCCACTTTTAATCTCGAGCTGGTTCAGATCGCTGGGTCGCACTCCCGAGTCGATCCGGCAGTTACGACCGATCATGACCTTCGCAGGTAGCTCGGCCCCTTTACCAATGACCGTGATCCCATCGCTAATGTTGCGTGGCTCACTTTTGTTGGGCGTCATATCATCACCGCCCCCGATGCGCGAGCCCGCCCCGATCGCGACCTCCTTATCGGCAATGACGGCTTCGATCTGTGCATCCTCCCCAATTCGCGTCGCATTCATAATGATTGAGTCGCGCACTACAGCGCCTCGTGCCACAATCACCCCGGGAGACAGAATACTATTAATGACGGTGCCATGAATGATACAACCGTTCGAGATTAAACTATGCTGGACCTCGGCCTTGGCCCCAAACTTAACCGAAGGCCGTTCCTCACTCCGGGTATGAATAACCCAGTCAGTCGCATGCAGATCGAGTGCGGGCTGGCTTTGGAGCAATTCGAGATTCGTTTCCCAATACGCCGGAATCGTGCCGACATCAACCCAATAGCCCTCGAAGGGATAGGCGAAGACCCGGTCGTGCTCGACCATTGCCGGAATAATGTTTTTACCGAAGTCATGAGCCGAGTTAGAATCGGCCGCATCTTCTTCCAAACGCCGTACCAGGAAGTCGCTGGTAAAAACGTAGATACCCATGGATGCCAGCGTACTTTCCGACTGTTCCGGCTTTTCTCGAAATTCGGTGATCCGCCCCTCATCGTTGACGCTCATGATCCCAAAGCGGTTGACTTCTTCCGGCTTGACGTGCATCACGGCTACCGTCAGTTCCGCGCCGCTGTCGCTATGTTGTTGCAACAGCGGACGGTAATCCATCTTATAAATGTGGTCACCAGACAACACCAGGATCAGATCATTGGGACTGTTATCCAGAAAACTGATATTCTGGTACAAGGCGTCGGCAGTGCCTCGATACCAATCCTGCGCGTTCCGTCCCCGGTAAGGCTGCCAGATCTGCACCCCATCGGGCCGTCTGCGATCAAGATCCCACGGCTCGCCGATGCCGATATGCTCCATGAGCGAATGGGGCCGGTATTGCGTCAAAACAGCAATCCGGAACAAATCAGAATTAACACAGTTCGAGAGCGCAAAGTCAATGATGCGATACTTCCCCGCAAAAGGTACAGCTGGTTTCGCACGTTGCTCGCCTAAGATGCTCAAGCGACTACCTTCACCACCGGCTAAAATGAGTGTCTGCACGCCCATGATCATCTCCCGCTCTGCCGGCGGATACCGCCGATTAGCGCAAGAATAGCATAGCTGTCCAAGCTCCTCATACGCCATCATTACGCTTATTCGCGCTGCCCTATTTAGCAGTCCAGGTCACACTATTCCATAATACTCCATGAAGTAATTCCGTTGGCGCAGTTGATGGTTCGTCAAGGCGGAGCGTATACAGCTGGGGCAAGGTCTCGTCAATCTGCGACGTTAGTGTAAACGCCAGCTCAGTTCCATCGGGGGACCATACTGCGGGGTTCAAAATGTGACCGGATATAAGTTGGGTGAGGCGGCGGAGTTGCATGCCGTCGCGCTGCATCACCGACAAATCATCATGATCGCCCTGGCGCACTGTAAAGGCGATGCGTTCGCTATCTGGTGACCATACGGGATCGGCACCTCTGGGCAGTTGTGTAACGACGGTACCATCACGCTGTACGATGGCTATACCTTCGGCACTGGTCGGCGATAAGTTATAGGCTAGGTAGCGACCATTTGGTGACCAGACCGGCCACATACCGCGCGCAATATGTGTCGGCTGGCGACCTGCAATGTCGATGAGGTAGACATCGCCATCATCGACGCCGATAGGTAGTGCCGTGACGGCAAGCTGTTGTCCATCCGGGGACCAAGCCGGCCGAGATAAGCTGCGGCTATGGCGGAAGGTACTTAGTTGTACCGGCTTGCCGCCCTTGACGGCAATCGTATAAATTTCACCACCTCCATAGTCCCCATAGGCAAGGGACTGTCCATCTGGGGACCACACAATACCGGCCACTCCACTGGAGCTCTTCGTCAATTGCGTCTCGCCGTGCCCGTCGACCCCAATGACATACAGCTGTCCTAGGCGCATGAAGGCAACATGCTGTGCGTCGGGCGCGATAAGGGGATCACAGCCATTCGTGAGATAGGCGGCCTGGGTGCTCCCACCTGTCAACATATAGATGCCAATGCTGGTTGAGCAATCATCCGCCCGAGGAGGACTGTGCCAAGCTGCAAAGACGAGGTGTCCGGTTGCCAGGGAGTGTGTTGCAAGCAAGCTCGGCGGAACTCCAGTTGTACGAGCTGCAGGTAGGGCTGGAGACGTTGTTGCGGGCTCCACAGCCTGTGAGCGAGCAAGCACAGGCGTGGAGCTTCTTGTTAGAGCCGCCGTCGGGAGCAGCTCGGTGGTCCGACGCGGCACGGGGAACCCTGCGTCCGGCGGTGTTATGGCGATCCACAGGACGATCAACAATAGTGCAACTGCACACATGACCACCAGAGTCGGACCACGTCGGCTCAACATATCAGATCATTATGGCGGTGATCATGGCGAGCGCACCTTATCAAAACTGCAGCATGGTACTCAACCGCGCGCAGGTTCTGCCATCTCGGCACGTGCTTTCGCGACCAGGGCCGGTAAATGACCCTCGTGTTCCATCGGTTGGCGCAGGTGGCGTAGCCGTTCGGGAGAGGCAGTTTCGCGCATGATGTCAGAATGAACCTGTTCCTTCCAGAAGCGCGCTCCGCCAGCGATGAAGCTTTCCAGATCCGCGATCTCTTCGGGCGTTGTGGCTTGGGTCGATAAGTTGAGGGTAAACATGCGCCGTCGGGTGCTGCCGCCAAAAGAAGCGTGCATGATGTTGTGGTTGAAGGCGACAACGTCGCCGGGTTGTGATTCGAGTGCTATGGCCGGAACATCGCGCTGCTCGATACCCCAGAGTTCAGTGGCATTGCGAGCGTTGAGACCGCCCCACTGTTGATCTTTAAGATACACCTGTTGCGAGCCTGGTAGTACACGGAGGGCGCCCGTGTGGCGCGTTACCGGGTCTAGGTAGAGGGCAATCTTGAGGAAGGTGCCAACCTTGTGAAAGCCATCGCTATGCCACTGTGTATCGCCGGTGTAGTAGTTGCCGTCGCCACCGAGGTAGTTGAAGTCGTCACCTAGCAGACCGGCGGCAATGCCATGGATACCGGGGTGGTCTAGCAAGGTACAAAAGCGCTCGCGCTGATCGATGAACGGCACGATCACGGTGCGCTTGTTTGGGTCGTGTACGACACCGCGATCAGAGAAAACGCCTTCGAATTCCCTGGTGATCCAATCGATGTCATCTTTAACGAGACCGGGCATGATCAGATAGCCAAAGGTTTGGAAAAAGCGTTTCTGCTGTTCGGTCAGTTCCATGGTTCCCTCCCTATAATGAATTGGGTGTGCCGCTATTTAGTTGGCATGCACGGCCGGGCTGGCCGCCGGTTCTAGCTTTTCGAGAGCACCGACCCCTGGTACACGTACCGCGCCGGTTCCACCTAGACGCTGGTAGGTTTGCTTAAACACGGCCGGGTCGAGCGTCGCTCCGGGTCCATAGTGCTGGGGAGCCCACATGCCGAAGTGGTTCGGATAAACGAGGCGTGACCCAAGCTGCCAGGCTAACAGTGCTGCTTCGTGGGCGTTCATACACCCGCCGCTACCATTCATACAGATCATGGCAGCGTCGGGTCGTAGCTCGGCCACAGAGTGGAGACGCGCGTCATACTCGGTATCGCCCGAGTGATAGATGCGCAGGCCACCAATGTCAAGCAGGAGACCGAGGGCATCTTCGGCCAGAAAGCCGGCAACCTCGTGGCGTGCGAAAAGGCCGGTGACCTTGATATCGCGCACTTCAACGGTCTGGCCGCGACCGACCGCGATGACACGTTCGGCGGCAATCCCGCGTCCGGTGATGCGGGCCGCGACTGAGGATGGCCCAACGAAGAGTGTGGGCGTATATGCTGCGAATGCAGCAATTGAGCCGATATCGAAATGATCCTCGTGCCAGTGAGTCGTGAACACGATGTCAGGGTGGGCCGTTGCTGGGTCAAGGATCTGCGGGACGATCCGCGGCTGACCGTAGAGTTCCTCAACGATGTTTGAGAGATATGGATCGATCAGGGCGACTGTGCCGGCCGGGGTCTTGAGGGCATAGCCGGCTTGTCCAAGCCACCACAGGGCAACCGTCCCCTCAGACACTGCGGTCGCGTCGATCTCGTTACGGAGTGTACTCATCATGTTTCCTCCTACGATTGGGACACGGGTGGAGCAGCACCGTCCGCAAGTTCACTGGCGCGGTAGCGGCGGAAATGCTGACCGACCTCTGCCACGTCTATGGCCTGGCCTAGATGCAGGCCGAGCGACCACTCAATGCTGTTCCATCTGTCGAGCGTAGCATGGGCTCCAAGCTTGGTGGCCTCGTCAAGCCGGTCGGGCCAGCCGGTACAGGGTTCGATGGCGACCCAAAAACCTTTTGCGCCGGTGGGTGGCCAGCCACCATGATTAATACAGACACCGACGAACGGAACCTCGGCGGGGCTGAGCGTAAAGCCCACATATTCCTGGTTCCGGGGGTTCCATAGTGCGCACCAGCCTTCGGCAGGTGTATTCGCGTAGATTTTATCGTTGGCATCGAGATCGGGCGAAGCAATGATGCTATAGTCGACCTGGCTCCCCGATGGCCCAGGCAGCCACGGCCATGTGTACTTGTTGAGGATCACGCCTCCAATGCGGTTACCCATAACGTGAGACAGCCGCATGGGGGGTGTGCCCGGTAGCAGCACCTGCATACCCGGCTCGGCACGAAACAACGGGTGGGCCGACCAGAGCGACTTAAATGGAAATGGCGAAAGGTTGGTGAGCCGGTAGCGGAGCGTAAAGCCACCAGCGGAAGTATGGGCCGAACTGATCCATTTCTCAAAATGGTAAGGGAAGCGCACGCCATAGGCATGCAGGTAGATCGACCGGTCATCCATCAATTCATAGCGCCAGGGCGTGCACCATAACTCGCCATGGTCGGGCACCGGGATGCCGGCCCATGGCTCGTTGGGGTAGGGTGCAGCAGCGATAGTTGGAAAGCACTCATCGAAGCCACTGGCGTCGTAGTTGCCGAACTCGTCGCCATAGATTGGCTGCCGGTAGGGGCGGGTTGGATCTTGCCACAAGAATTCGGTAGCGGTCGCTTTTGAGCGCAGTGAAACGATCTTGCCGCCAAGCTCAGGCAGGATGATCAGCGTAGCATGCTCGTCCTCAAGCTTGACCGCCGGCCAAGCTCCAAGCTGGGTCGCGGTGTTCATGCGTCAACCTCGAAGAGCAATAATTCCGAGGTAAGCGGGCTATCGAGGCGCAAGGCAAGCCCATCGCGCTGGAGCAGGAGGCCACTCATGCTGATCGTTTCACTACTTGTGTCAAAGGTGACACGATACTGCTTGCCCCGATCAAGACTACGTGGATGGAAGAGATATGGCGATGGGCCGGAGCCGGTCAGCCGGAAGATGGCGGCGAGCGCACGGCTCGCATCTGGAGCCGCATATTCGAGCACACAATAGCCGTGTTCCGGTGTAGCGACAAGTACCGGCGTATGATGAAAAACTCGGCAGGTGGACAGGAGCGGGCGAATGAACTCTTTGTAGAGGCGGATGATGTGCTCAACGCGGGCGCGATGTGCCGGTACGAGGGCGTCGAGCGCGGGCCCAATGCCGATAAAGACGGGGTGACCCAGGAAGGCGACGCGAAGCTGAAAATCCAGGTCGCCGTAGAGGTACTCGTCGGGGTTCATGACGCCGGCAATGCGGTTACACATTTCAGGTGGGAGTGCGAGCGTCAGACCGTTCAGTACTGCCAGACCACGCGGTGCTTGGGCCCAGTCCGAGGTCCAGGTCGTATGAAAACGACTAACCATGCCAAGATCAGTACGACCGCCGCCAGAAGAACAATTCTCCAGGATTACATGCGGAAAGCGCGCTCTGATCCGCTCAAAGATACCGTAGAGCGCTTCGTAGTGGCGCCATAGGCTATTTTCGAGATAGCCGTCACGCACCCGTTCGCCGCCCAGCCAGACGTCAACGTTATAGTCGAGGCGAAAAAGATCGAGGTCATAGTGCGTGATGACCTGCGCAATCTGGGCCTCAACCCATTCCGCAACCTCGGGCTTACTTAAGTCGAGCGCGTAGTGACCGCCGGCGGAGGTGACGGAGCCGACCGGCTGGCCATCCCGCTGCAGCACCCAGTCGGGATGCTGTGCGTAGAGCCGGCTGAGACTGCCAATGCACTCGGGCTCCATCCATAAGCCAAACAGCAGGTTTTTTTCGCGGGCGTAAGCCCGGATTGCTTCGACACCGCCGGGCATCCAGGTCCCCGGCTCCCAGTCGCCGACCGTCCAATACCAGAGACCGGGCTCAGTGCCATACCAGCCGGCATCCAAAATATAAAGTTCGCAGCCGACCGTCGCAGCAATATCGATGTCATGCTTGAGAAACTCCGGCTCAACCCGGTCTGCTCCATAGCCCCAATGGTTTGCTTCCACACGCTGCGCTCGACCTGGAGGTTGCGATGCCAGCACGGACCGGCGTAGATGCGTATGGTGCGCTTGTACAGCACCATCCAGATCGGTATGGAGGAGGCCAAGATGGACAGACGGGGTACGAACTGTCTCGCCGGGGGCGATGATGCGTTGAGGAGCAGGTGCCTGCGGACCGATTTCCACGAAAAGCAATGCTTCGTCGGCGGGCGAAGGCTGCTCGCAGCGCAGGTTATAGGCCCAGTTGCCTGACCAAGCCAGATCAGCGACGGCAATTTCGCCACTGGCCTCGTTGCGCAGGAAGCAGGATGGGCGGCTGTGACCCGAGCGACCACGTAGGCCTTCGATGCGGGTGCTGCCCGTTCGTAGCTCTTGCCAGGCGAAAGCACCTTCGTGACCCCAGATAGCGCTCTGGTAGCACCCCAAACTCCAGAGTGCTGCTCCAGCCGGCACAAGCTCGTTGGGTTGGCCGACGCGCCACAGAAGGCCCGCGAAAGGTGCGCAGGTCGCCAGCGCGGCAGGTTGTACAGCGGTGTTGGTGATCTCTAGATACCGCTCGAAAATCGTGGAGCCGTCGAGCAGGGTATTGATCGTTAAGGTCACCGGGCGCAGGGCATGCCGGAGGTGGACAGCTACGCGCTGGCCAAAAGGCAACTCCTCAATATCGGCACCTTCCCAGTTCCAATGACCGGATAAGGCTTGTCCATCAATATCGAGGACAAAGGCATCGAGGGGATAGTGAGCCAAGCGCGCAAGGTCGGGGAGGATGTCTTTTTCGGGCCGGATCACACCGGTCGCCGACCAGTAGCGTCCGATCCAGTGGCCTGCAACGAGCGCCTCGTCGTAGATCGTTAGGCCGGAGACATAGCGCACGCCAGGCTGGTCGCCGGTGCGTATTGTCGCATATGCTGCTTGATCGGGTCTTGCGAAGCCAGTAGTCAGCATCTCCTGCTTCCTTGCGTCGCCACCGTCCCGAAGTATGGGAGCGGGGCAGGATAGTCAAACGTTGACTAGCTATGAGATATAAGTGCGCTAGGTCCGCAGTTCATGAAGAGTGTGTCTCATCGCACTCTGTTAACAATCACAATGTTAACAAAAAATGGGTATGCTGTCAATCATGTCTTTCGGTGACTTCGTGGGCGGTTGGAAGTCACCCTTCCCAATCTGACACATCCCCGATACTGATGGCTATTGTAGGACCGGGAATACCTGGAACAAGCAGGGTTGCGAGGGCGGGTCAGCGGGTGAAGATGCCACTGCCATTGTTGAGCAGCACCGAGACGCTGCCGCTCTGGTTCGCAATGACGAGGTCAGGAGTACCATCACCGTTGAGCTCACCCACCACGACTGAGTAAGGACTACCGCCAACGCTCGGCTACGTACTAGTGAAGTTGAGTGTGGTGCAGCTATTGCGCTGCAGTTGCAGCCCTGACTGTGGTGCGGCATCTCGGAAACGGCTGCGCCTCGAGAGGGATGCTGCCAGCTCCGGGGCATCACTGGCGTAATCTACGTTCGCGTCCATAGATTGAGATCATAATCAGCAGGGTCGCTCCCAGTACCATACGGCGCACCGACTCCGGCATCTGCATGGTGGTAAGCAGACTGGTGAGCAGCGTCAACACCAGCGCACCCGCCATTGTGCCAAAGTAACTGCCCTTGCCACCGGTCAGCAGCGTGCCACCGACGGCGACCGCTGCAATCGATGGAAACAGGAATGGATCACCGATTCGGATGTGGACCACGCCGGTATTGCCAACGACCAGAAAGCCTCCAAGCCCGGCCAGCATGCCGGCTACAGCATACGTACTGATCGCCATGGCCGTGACGTTGACGCCCGACAGGCGCGCGGTGATGCGGTTCGTGCCAATCGCAAACAGTTGCTTGCCGAAGCTGGTGCGTTGTAACAACAACCACATCAGCGCGCCGAAGACGATCCAGATCCAGATTGCTCCGGGCACACCTGCCACCGGCCGCGCGATCACCTGGGTCATGCCCGGCGCGATCGCGCCCCTGACGTTGCCCTGCGTGATGATCAGGATCAGACCACTGACCACGCCCGCCATACCCAGCGTCATCACCAGCGGCGAGATAGTGAGGAAGATAATTCCTAGGCCATTGATCAGACCGATCAGCGCACCCACCAGCAACGCGGCAAGCAGCGCCGGCAGCACGTTTGCGTTCCTGCCATTCACGATCGAGTAGGTGATGATCGCGGATAACGTGACGACTGCTCCGGCCGAGAGGTCGATTCCTTCGCTGCCGCTGATGATAACCAGGGTTTGCCCGGCGGCGACCACGCCCAGAAACACCGCGAGCCGCAGAATATTGGTCGCCTGAGCACGTGCAATACCGAGATCGCTGCCGAACCCATTCGGCAGCAGGCCGCTCAGCACGAACAGCACAATCGCCAGCAGGACGGCTGCCACAGGCGGTGAAATCGCGATGCGCTTCACGTCGAACCTCTTCGGAGCAGGCGAATCAGGCCGGGCATTGCCAGTGCCAGCACGATAATCGCGGCGTTGACGAAGGTCTGCCACCACGTGGCGATGTTGGCGAACGAAACGATGTTGCGGAACAACCCGAGCACAATCGCGCCGATGATCGCCCCACCGATGCCGCCGGTACCGCCCCTGAGCGCGGTGCCGCCGATCACCACGGCCGTGATCGCTGATAGCGTCAACGGATCCCCAATTTGCGCGTTGCCGGAGCCGGTGAGTAGTGTCATCGCGATGCCACCGAACGCCGACATCAGGCCCGAGATGACGTAGGTGCTGAACTGGATCGTACTGACCGGCACACCGGTCTGAAATGCTGCATCGGCCTTGCCGCCGACTGCAAAGAGATAGCGCCCATACCGCGCCTGGCGAAGCCCGTACCAGGCGAGCATAACCAGGGCGATCACATAGAACGCCAGTGGCAACCCTAACGGCATCGTGTCGTGGTAGAACTTGGTGAATGAGGATGGCATACCGCCGCCGGGATTCGGCAGAATTAGCAATGCCAGACCAGCGAAGAGAAAGCTGGTGGCGTAGGTTGTAATAATCGGCTGTAGTCGCAAGATTGCAACAAAAAAGCCATTGATTGCCCCGAACGCCATGCCCGCCAGCAGGGCAAGCGCCATCATCAGTGCGGCAGTGCCAGGATCGCCATTCAGCCCAATCCGCGTCGCCAGGAAAGCATTGACGATCGAGACGATGGCCCCGGCCGATATGTCGATCCCCCCCGCAAGGATCACCACGGCCTGCCCGGCAGCTACCAGGATCAGCGGGAGTAACACGCGCAGGTTGTTGTTGATCGTGACTGGAAGGAGAAAATTGGGTTGCAGGAAGAGATTAACCAGGATCGCCACGATGAAGAGCCAGAGCACAAAAGGAACGCGGATCTGCCTCATACCAGCTCCTCCTGGGTCGCACCAAGACTCGCGGCGACGAGATGGGACTTCGTCAGGGCGGCACCCGCCAGTTCCACGCGGATGTTGCCGTCGTGCATCACCAAGACGCGATCACACAACCCGATCAGTTCCTCGTCATCGCTACTATAGAGCAACACGGATTTGCCCTCATCACAGAGTCGTGCCAGGAGTTTGTAGAACTCTGCCTTGGCTCCCACATCGATGCCTTTGGTCGGGTCGTCCAGCATCAGCACATGTGGATCGCGCAACAGCCACTTGCCGATGACTACTTTTTGCGCATTACCACCGGACAAACTGCTCACCGGATCATCTAGTCCACCCATCTTCAGGCTCAGGCTCCTGGCCATGTTGGCGGCTACCTCACGGGCCTTGCGCATCCGTAGCGGAAAACCAAAGTCGCGCCACGAGGGGATCAAGAAATTCTCTAGAATCGATCGGCGTAGCAGCAGTCCTTCGCTGCCCCGTTCTCCTGGCACCAGCGCTAATCCTCGTTGCATGGCTTGCCGGGGATGGGTAAAGTGACCTGGTGCACCGTCGATAGTGAGCTCGCCGGTAGATGGGAGGGCACCAAACATCGCCAGCAAGAGTTGATGCTGGCCCTGGCCCCGCAAACCGCCCAGGCCAAGCAGTTCACCCGCATGCAATTGGAACGTTACACCGTGTACGCCTGCGGCCTGCAGATCCGTGACTGCTAACTGGACGTTGCGAGCGGCGAGTTCTTCGGCCGTTGGCCGGGTGCGAGCAACCACATTTCCGGCTGTTGCTCCCTGCACCATCAAAGCCACCAGCTCGTTCCTCGTTGTACCGCTCAACACGCCTTCGCCGACCGACGTGCCGTTACGCAACACACTATAGCGATCGCCGATCTGGAAGATTTCCTCCATGCGATGGGAGACGAAGACGATCGCTTTGCCTTGCAGTTTCCATTGGGTCACTAGTTCGAACAAGCGTTGGACCTGGCGATTGTCGAGGCTTGCCGTTGCTTCGTCCAGGATCAGCACGCGCGGCTCGACGCTGATCGCCTTCAGGATCTCAATGATTTGCTTCTCGTCCGGCGGGAGCGGTCCCACCGGTGTATCAGGCTCCAGCTTGGACGAAACTGTGCCTGCGAACAGGTCAAGCAATTCCTCCGTTTTGTGCCGGAGCGTCTGCTTATTGATTAACCCGCCGCGCTTGAGCGGCTCGTGCGTCAGCCAGATATTCTCGGCCACCGTCAGTTGTGGCACCAAGCTGAGCTCCTGGAACACGGTGGCGATACCCATACGTTTGGCGGCATACGGCGAAGCAAACTCGACCACTTGATCGTCAAGGCGTAGTTGCCCTCCGTCGAGGACAACTACGCCATTGATGATCTTGCTGAGTGTGCTCTTACCGCTTCCGTTAGCGCCGATCAGCGCCAGCACCTCGCCAGCGTGAACGTCGAGGCTGGCGTCTGCCAGAGCCACCGTGGCCCCGTAGCGCTTCGCAATATTGCGGGCCGAAAGCGATACCGACATGGCTTATTTCGTGAAGAACTGCTGGACATCGTGGTCAGACATAATCCCGTCCAGCAGATAGGCCGGCGCCTTGCCTTTGCACTGGCTGTCAAAGACTTGCTGGAAGTTATCCTTGGTCACCGTCACCGGCACCGGGAGGACAAACGAGAGCTTCGTCGCGCCGCCCAGCTTGCTCTTGTCGACCTTCTTGCCCTGTAACATGTTGACGGCGATGCGCAGGCCGGTGGGTGAGACACCTGGTGGGTTGGCCACGGCGATACTCTCGAACTTCGGATCGACCTTGAGACGATCAGCCCACTGCTGCAATGCCTGGCAGCGGCCCTCGCTGACACCAACCGGGAACTTGGCGGGATTCGCGGCCAGTACGGCCTGCATCGCACCGATCGCCATGCCATCCTGGGTCCAGTAGCCATCCATGTTCGGGAAGGATGCCAGGAAGTTGGACATGACCTGCTGGCCGGTCGCCTCATCCCATTTACCGCTATCTTTGCCCAGCACCTTAATACCGGGATACTGCGCCAGGACTTCGGCCACACCGCTCATACGGGCTGCGTTGGCCGGGTGGCCGGGAAAGCCCTCGATCTCGACGATGTTGCCCTTGCCGCCCAGCTTGTCGGCCAGCCACTTGGCTGAGGTCTTGGCCCACTCCTTCTGGTCAATGCCGACGTTGTACACGTTGGGCGTGGCAAGCTCCTGGTCGACCGAGATCACGATGATGCCCTTACTGATCGCGTCCTGCAAGGTGGCGTTCAAGCCGTTGACATCGCCTGGATTGACCAGGATCGCGTCCACCTTTTTGCTGATCAAGTTTTGCAACTGCTGGATCTGGCCGGCGACGTCCGTATCGGCGCTTTCGATCACCAGATCGTTGGTGACCCCCTTACCCATGTATTCCTTGTTGGTATCGATAAGCTCTTGAATCATCTGCGTGCGGTATTCACTGCTGATGAAGGGGTTCGAGATACCGATCGTAAACTTCTTACCGGTCGCGGCAGCGGTCGCAGCAGTCGTATCTGTTGCAGCTGCGGTCGCAGTGGTCGTGTCTGTCGCAGCTGTGGTCGTCGCCGGTGCAGCTGTGGTGGGCGCCTCGGTCGCGGCGGTCGTCGCTGCGGGCGCTGCTGTCGCGGCTAGCGTCTCGACCGCCGCGACCGTTGTAGCCGGGGCACTTGTGGCGACCGGCTGGGACGTAACAGATGTAGCGGTCGGCGTTCCACCGCAAGCGGCCAGCACCGGCAGCAGAACGATCATGGCAATGGGGCCGACAAACGACTTCCTACTCATGTGGACTTCCTCCTCGAATTCTTAACTGCATTGTGAGGCGTAAAAGCATCCTTGCTCCGGACTTCGGCTTCGGTGATGAGAGCATTCGTAGCATCTCATCGGATCTCCCTCCTTCCTTAAGCTGCGAGGTGCAGAGTGATGTTCTGCAATCGTGGGATTATATCGGGCTTTACGCCAGTGTGCCTTCGAC
>JACDGP010000209.1 GCA_013821605.1 Herpetosiphonaceae bacterium | reverse complement strand
CGCTGATCATATGGCCCCCATTACCTCCTTTTTCGATCATGATCTGCCGTTCCTCCACGAGAACGGATCATTGGTCTCCTACCGCGGTGACCGGAGCACGACGCTCTCCTATGATGGCCACACCGGTTGGGATTATGCGCTACGTCCGCCCGACCCCGTCCTTGCGGCGGCTGATGGCACGGTCGTCTTCGCCGGTAACTCTGATGACGGCTGCGGTGTCGCGCATGTGGTAATCATCGACCATGACAATGGCTATCGCACACTATACTGGCATATGTCCGAAGTCTTGGCCCAGCCGGGCCCGGTCAAGCGCGGTGAGCGCATCGGCATCGTTGGCAGTTCGGGCTGTGCGACTGGCCCGCACCTACATTTCCAGGTCCAATACCTCGGGCGTGATGTCGATCCGTACGGCTGGTGTGGACCCAAAGGCGATGATCCTTGGGCTCGCTATCCTGGTGGTCAAGTGAGCACTTGGCTGTGGAGTTGGATGCCTTCGCCCTGTAACATCCCGCAAGGAGCGACGCTCGTAGATACTGGCGACGCAGCCTTTCACAAACGTGGCGATGGTTGGCAGGAGTTGGCTGGTGGTTTAGGTGGCACCAGCCTGCGTGTCACTAGTGTTGTTTCGAGCAGTGTCGACGTGCCCACCGGTAGCTGGCAGCCGGATCTGCCAATAGCCGGTCGTTACCGGCTATTGGCCTGGGTGCCCTATATCGATAACGGCCTCTCGGATGCCAGTAGTGTGACCTATACTGTGACCTTTGCCACCGGCTCCAAAACCGTCAACGTTGACCAATCGGTCACAGCTAATACCTGGGTCGAGCTAGGCAGCTATGACTTCACCTCACGAGGTGGCGCGGTCCGTCTGGAAGCACACGATGGTGCTGCCGCGAACGGTACGACCAACGTGTGGTTCGACGCACTAATTTGGATGAAAGAACCATGACCCAAGAACTACTCCATCCGCTGCTCACCGGTTTCCCGCCCGAGGATCGCGAGCTTGTCTCCGAATTGCTGGCCGACCCGCAGGCTCCCTCGTGGCGTGCCCACTGTTTTTCGTTGGGCTATCAGTGGTTCAACCAGGAGCATCCGGCCGACGAGCTAACGCGCTTTGGCTTCGGGTTGGCCTCGATCCTCCAACGGGATCAAGCTGATATTGTTACCGAACTTCTGCTAGGCTTTGCTACAGCGCGTGAAGATCGGCATTCGCATGAGTGGAGCGAGCGCTGGCAAAAACGAGTCGCTGAGCTTGATGGCCTGCACCGGATTGTTAGTGCCGCCAACTCGACGGTCTCGCTGGATGCCTCGCTCCTCACCGTGGTGGAAACGGTTGCCGAGGTCATGGGCAGCGATGTATGCTCGATCTTTTTGTTTGATCGTGATCGTTCCCTGCTCCTGCTGCGCGCCACGCATGGGCTAAATCCAGGTGCAATCGGCGAGGTGAGTATCCGTCTAGGCCAGGGCATCACCGGTCTAGCTGCACAGGAAGGGCAGCCCATCGCGGTCGCCGATGTAGCCCACGATTATCGTGTACACAATGACTCCCGCCTCAACGAACAGGCCTACCGCTCAATTTTATGTGTGCCAATTATTTTGTTTGCTCGCCATAACGCCGATTTTGCCGGTGATCGTTTGCAGGGTGTGATCAGCGTGCAGACGGTCAGCACACGCTCGTGGCACGAGGAAGAAATTCATTTCCTGGAAGTGGTCGCGGGTGAGTTGGCCTTCTTTATCTCGAACGCGCAGCGCTACCAGGAAACCGATGAACGGCTACATCAAAAAATCCGCGAGCTCACAACCTTGCAACAGGTCTCTTCAGCGATTGCGACGACGCTCGATCTCCAAACAGTGCTGAACCTGATTGTTGATCAAGCGGTCGTGTTGTCACGCGTTGATCGTGCCGATATTTTTCAATCCGGCGATGAGCTTGATTCGCTGCAGCTGCTCGCCTCCTGTGGTGGGCAGTGGGATGAGCGCTTGCGGCGCGTTATCATGCGGACCGTTACCGAAGGCCATCCTTTGGCTGTCGTCAATGCCTATGATGATGTGCGCTTTCCTGAGTTGGCAGCCGTGGCCTATAGTGAAAACTACCACTCGCTGTTTTGTATTCCCCTACGGATCGGTGCCCGTATTATGGGTGTGATCGCGTTGTACACCCGCCAGCAGCGCTATTTTGATTACGAACAAGTACAACTGCTATCAACATTTGCCGATGAGGCGGCGATTGCCATCGAGAATGCGCGCTTGTACCGTGAGGCTCAGCGCTCCCTCAAGATCAAGTCAACGCTGCTTCAGGAAATGCACCATCGTGTCCGCAACAATCTCCAAACGATCTCGGCCTTGTTAAACATGCAGTTGCGGCGCCTTGAGCCCGAGTCCTCAGGTGCTCAGGTCTTAGCACAAAGTGCCGGTCGTATCCAAGCGATCTCGGCAGTACATAATCTCCTCTGTCGCGAGGACATCGGCTTTACGACAATTCAAGAGATTGCTCAACAGGTCGTGGATGGTGTCCGAATGGGCTTGGTCGGTGAGAAGCCGGTGCATTTTCAGGTAGTGGGCACGTCTGTAACGATTTCGTCGCGCGAGGCTACCGTGGTGGCCTTGATCATCAATGAGCTTATCGATAACGCGCTTAGCCATGGGCTCGCTGCTGAAGGTGGGCTGATCGAAGTGGCAGGTTGGCTCGAAGACACTCAGGTGCTGCTTGAAGTCCGTGATGACGGTCCGGTACATCCCGAGGGACCGGGTAAATCATCGAGCGGGCTGGGACTATCGATCATTGAAACATTGGTCACAACAGACCTCGGTGGTACCTTTACCTTCAGCCGTGACGAGCAGTGGGCACGTGCGCGGATTACCTTCCCACACACCCAGCCGCTGCTCGCTACGTCCGAGGACGGCCTTGACCCCTAGAGCGTCAGCATTCATACTTCTACCACGCCTAGGAGCCGGCATATGCCGGCTCCTGCTCATCCCTCAGCACCCCCCTTAGTGGAACAATATGGGCAGCATGGCACGGTAGAAGTGTGCCGAGGATGGTACAGTGATGGTTGAAGTGGTATTTGAGTCGGCAGTGTAGATACCATCGTTGGCGGTGACCTTGAACTGGTAACTATGACCCGGTGTGCCGAAATAGCTGAAGCTGTTCCCCGCTACCAGGCCTACCGAGCGCCACCCGCCGCTCCCCGTATCCACGACCGAGAGCGTGAAGCTCTTCACATCAGGATTACTAATCCAGGATAGCTGGATCACGCCGGATGGGGCAAGTTGGGCTGTTAAGCTCGTTTGTGGCGGCGATGTGTTCATTGTGAAATTGATTGTTTGATCCGGTGTGATATTGCCGACCCAATCGGTGGCGTTGAAGCGCACCGAGTGCGGACCATCTGGCAACCCGGGCAGGCTTTCCAACGGAATGATCGTGCCTGAGATGGGCTTGATTTGCTCGGAGCCACCGTCAATCCAGTAGGTAAACTGCGCAATGCCCATGCCGCCAAGATCGTCAGCCGAAACTGCCAGCACCTGGCCCGCGCCAATCATGATCTGGTTGCTCCCAGTCTGTGTAGTCGGCAGAACCGGGATGCTGCTCAGAGCACCGGCTCCCGGCGGTTGCCAACTATACTCCGTCTGGGCTAAGCCGAAATAGTCAAAGAATTTGAAGCCCAGGCTATGCAGACCGGCTTGCAGGAAGATGCTGTTCGTGACCGACGTCGCGACATGGAGGCCGTGGTCATCGAGTACCTGATTGCCGTCTACCCACATCCAGCCACCATCGTCGGAGGTCATCTCAAAGGTATAGGTGCCGTCCGTAGGAGCATAGAACGGTCGCGCCTGCTCAACGATAAATTGATCAGTCTGACCCGCTGGGCCGCCCGCGCCCCAGCCTTGATCGCCACCATCCCATCGGAAGCTGCCCACGAGGTGATCTTCGTCGACCGACAAAGGATTACTGGTCCGCGCGAGCAAGCTCTGCGGCATGACGCGCATCGCATACACCTGCGCTAAGGGGTAGCCTTGCGCATCGACTTGGCTCGGTAACGGTGGATGGTTCTCAGGTTTGACCGTGATCGTCCCAACTCCCACATCCTGCATCATGTACCCGACGTTCTCCTGCGCCAGATTTGCAGACAAGTTGATGGTGCGGTTATAGACCGTGTAGTTCTGGAAGCGGATCGCGGCGACGACCGTGCGAGTTTCGCCCGGCTGGAGCGCGGTCCCAAAGCCCCAGCGCCAGGGATGACCACCAACATCACCCTGACAATCGCTCCCCAACGGCGAGGAGCCCTCCATGCCGCCCATCGCGAGCCGGAAATCGCCGGTGACTTTCGGTAAGGTCGGATAGGTCTGACCCGCGTTACTTAGATAACATTCGTTCTCGTCGTACACATAACCGCTGGTCAAATCGCCAGAGTTTCCAGGTTGGGGGTCCTGGGTAGGTAGGACTGTAGAGCCTGTGTTTTGCACGGTGAACGAGATGCGGACGACCTCACCCGCCGTGACGGTAGTAGGAGTTGCCTGAAAACTCACCATTTTGATCTGCGGTTGGGCTGGGGCTGGGGGGATATAGGTCCAACGGATCGCATCGAAAAAGATCGTCGTGGCTAAGTCCGACTCGCCGGTCGAATCGGTCAGTTCGACACTACCCCCCGCGTTGCCGTCGAACTGGTATTGGCCCAGGTTGAGCCACTCGTTGGTCCCCGCCTGCGAGCGCCCAACCGTAGTACTACCTGAGGCTGAATGGATCGTATACTGGGCATTGCTGGTCAAAGGCGTCGTGAGTCCACTATCTAATGGTACATGCGCATCGATCGAGTACGTGCCGCTTTGCCCATTGCTGGGCTTCCAATTCCATACCGCGTCATTTTGTGCTTCACCGGCGGCATTATAGGTATAAAAGCTATGGCCGTTATAGCCACTCGGTGAATCGTGCCAGCTCCCGTACTGCTCGTGAAAACCAGATTCTGTGTCATCGATCACGTTATCGCCATTGTTGCCGGGATTTGTCGGTGCCAGCAGATTCGCGACCGCTTGCCGGATCGAGGGCAAGGTGTTGATGCCTTGGTCGCCGGGACAGTCGGTATGGTTCGGTAGCACCTCGCGATGGCCGGCCAAGTTAAGCACCACCGCACCGGGATGGTAGGGTGCGCAGTAGGAGGAGTAGGCACAGCCGTAATAGTAGCTGCTACCAAAAGGATCGATCTGGCGCTGTTGCGCCTTCCACGCCAGCAAACTAATAAGACTATTCTGCAGGGCGGTCGGCACTGCGGCTGTATCATACGTGCCGATCATAACGACGCCCATCGACCCATAGTTGGCCGTATCATGGAAGCCGACAGCATCCTGCGTCAGACTACTAGAGCCCCACCGGCCTTCGTAGATCACGCCGTTCGGGTCGATCAACCAGTTATAGCCCACATCGCCCCAGCCCCGTCCGCCGTTGGTTGAATAGGTATGGAAGCGCCATTCCGCCATCACGCGGTCGGCCCAACTTGATTCACCGGAGACCAGTGTGTTCGAGTCGGCGGTATGGTGGACGACCAGGTGGTTGGCCTGATAATAGTCGGGTGGCACGCTATTATTAGCGACCTCTGATCCACCCCACTCCCAGCGCGATACATACGCCGGTTGACCCAAGGTCGCGCTCGGATGGATGCTCGAGGCCGGCGGCGTAAACTTCTTTCCTTCACGCGCGTCGACCATCCGCACAATAATCTTGTGCAGCGCCGGTACCTTACCATCGGGCGAGCGCGTTAACGTTACCCGCAACTGCCAGAAGCGGGCATCACCCGCGAAGATGACCCCGCTCCAATAGGTCCCGGCTGGATCGCGCGGATCCAGAAAATCGTCGGAGATGGCTAAACTACCCCACTTGGACCAGCTTTGGCTATCCGGGCTAACCCGTCCCTCAATTGTTACCGAAGCAGAGACTGGAATCGTCGCGTTCCAGTACAGTTGCAGGTAGTTGAAAGCTTGTGGTGCTTGGGTTACATTCGAGGTGAAGGAACCCGTAGCCGCTGTGGGTGCGAGGCTATCGCCGTTATGGCTAACATCCTTGCGCGCTCCTCCATCAAAATCGCTGCCTGTCAACGTCTGCGCTGTGGGTGGGTGGCTCGTCGTGTCCTTGACCGGCGTAGCCTGGGCCACGTGCCAGGTACCACGTTGTAAGAGGGCGACAGATAGGAGAACCGAAAGAACCAGCAGGCGATAGCGCATAGCGATGCTCCAATAAGGTAGCTCAACTGACTACGGCATAACGCCTCGGTAACGGCTAAACGCCATGCGCCTAAGCGTGTACTGGGGGAGTGTAGCCACAGACAAGCATACATGATCCACCCGGGATCGCGAATATGCGCTGCTTACCGCAGTATTACCGCCACCTTATGACATGGTGATAGCTATCTGAAACCAGCGGCTCAATGACGAGCGTGAGCTTACAGGGGCAGGGCTCGCCCCTGTAAGCTCACATTATGGCGTTGGCGCACAAGCCGGATGCGCCGTCAGCCATGGTTGGAATTGGAGGTTCACCCCCACCCGTTCGCCCTTACCCTGAGCATTCGCTTGTGCGTCATAGGGCCCCGCGGGATCGCTCCACCAATTATTGGCGGCACTCAAAGCAATCGTGCTCGACGCACCATAGTTGACCTGACCAGTAAACGAGTTGGTGTCGAGCGCCAGCCCAAAACCTTTATTTGAGGGTGTGCTCGCATTGATCGTCAGGCCGGTTGTGCCTCCTACGAAACCATTACATCGCACTGTGCCACCAAGTGGTGCCGCAGTCGTCAGGTCGAGGCCGGTACCATTGGTT
>JACDGP010000208.1 GCA_013821605.1 Herpetosiphonaceae bacterium | reverse complement strand
TACCCGTGCTTACCTGCGCCACCTCTTTCATGCTCAAGAAACCTTAGGTCCACGGCTGGCCAGCATCCATAACCTGCGCTTCTTGATCCGGCTGATGGAACAAAGTCGCGCCGCTATCCTGGCCGGTCATTGGACATCCTTCCGCGACGCCTGGTTAGCACGCTATCGACCGGTGCCCGACATGCTTCGTGCCGAGCAGCGACTGGCTTTTCAACGAGCACGTGAGCGAGACCATGCTTGAGGCCGAATCAACTCACGCCCCGTCCACCTTTTGGACTCCGGCCCGTAAAGGCTGGCTGGTCATCCTGCTGGGTTTTTTGATCTTTTGTGGCTTGGGTGTTAGTGGTGCCTATGCGGGAATGCAGCTACTCCGTGCCCGTGAGCAATCACCGTTCCAGGTCAAGGTCGAACAGCCGGAGGCGGTTCTGGTGCGGCCGCTTGGTGCAATCCAGGCGAGCCAGGTTGCAGATAGTGAAGATCTTGATGTCGGGACCACGCTGATTATTGCTGAGAAAGCTGCTCCCGGTGTTGCCGGCATTGTCCATCTTTTTCCCGGTGATGTCTCAGCTTGGGCCAATACCCAGCTCCAGGTAGAGCAGCGTGGTGGTGTGGGCCAAGCTAACCGTCTGCGCCTGCTTCAAGGTCAGATCATTGTCGACTTGCCCTCAACTGCTGCAGCATTAGAGATCAGTACTATCACCCGTACGGTCGAACTAACGGCACCCGGCTATTATCGAGTTCGCCAACTTGCCAAAGATAGCCTAACGACCGGTGTTGCCGAGCGTGATTCAGCACCGGATACCGAGGTAGCAGTTGCGTCGGGCGAGGCCATTGTCAATGCGACCCGCGTGCTGCCTGGTGGCCGTCAGGTCAGCGATCCGATCAGAATCCCGCCGGGTGGCCGCCAATTACTGGCTAAAGGCAACCGCGGGTATTTCCAGAATGCCTGGCCGCTGCTCCGCGATGGCAAATTTACTGATTTCAGCGTCGACGAGTACAACCTGACCCAGGTACAAGATTCATCTGTGAAGAAGTCTGACACATGGCAGGTACGCGTTCAAAATCCGGTCGTTCAAAGCCAGAATTCGGTACCGGGCTACTTTGACCTAGATCATGACTGTCCGAAAGGGAGCAGCCAACCACAGGAATGCCGCATTGCAGCCAACTTCGTGCGTACGGGCTTCAACGATCTGCCCTCGATCATCGCCATCACGCAAGATATACGCGCTGACGTCGTCTCCTACGACAAGCTCCAGCTCACGGCGTCGATTCGCATCCGCAAGCAGTCCTTGAGCAAGACCGGTGTTGCGGGTACCGAGTGCCCCGTGTTAATCCGCGTCTTTTACACGAATAGCCAGAGCAGTGACGCCAAAGCCGAATATTGCTTCTGGGCCTATGAATATGCCAATCAGAAAAGTACCAAATCGAATTATCCCTGGATCAAAACGATTCACATCTATCCAAATGAGTGGTCGGGCTTCTCGATCGATCTCAAGCACGAGATTCCGGACCTACTCACCATTCAACAGATCGAAGTCCACGCCAATGGTCACGACTATGACACGAATGTAGCCGATATTAGTCTAGATGGTATCGACCTAACGCAACAACCCCTCCTGCCGGCGAGTGCACCACATGGTGCGACGCAACGGACACCGGAGCAATACTGATTCGCGAAGGACACGTATGCTATGAAGAATATTTGTGTTGTGGGAACTGGCTATGTCGGCATCGTCACCGGTGTCTGCTTTGCCGATTTAGGCAACAATGTGGTCTGTATCGAGATCGATCAGCACAAGCTCGACATACTGCGGGCTGGCAAGTCACCAATTTATGAGCCTGGTCTGGAAGAACTCTTGCAGCGCAACTTAAATGCAGGTCGTTTGCGCTTCACCGATAACTATCAAATTGGCATCCCCGATGCGGACTTTGTGTTTATTACCGTTGGTACCCCCATGGGTGACGATGGGGCAGCCGATTTGCAATACGTCGAATCGGCGGCTAAATCGATCGGCGCAGCGTTACAACAGCCGAGCATAATTATCGATAAATCGACGGTGCCGATCGGGACCGGCGACTGGGTCACGAATCTAATCAAGCAAGAGGCACGTGACGTACCCTTCGCCGTAATCAGCAATCCCGAGTTTTTACGCGAAGGCTCAGCGGTCAACGACTTCTTCCATCCCGACCGTATCGTGCTTGGGAGTCTTGATCGCGAGGCTGCGGCCACTGTCGCGGCCTTGCATGAGCCCTTGAGTGCTCCCATCATCATTACCGATCTTCGTACTGCCGAAATGATCAAATATGCCTCGAATGCCTTTCTGGCAACCCGCATCTCCTTTATTAACGAAATCGCTCAGATTTGTGAGAAACTCGGTGCCGATGTCAAAGAGGTCGCGCGTGGTATGGGTGCCGACCGGCGCATCGGCCCGCATTTCCTTGATGCGGGCCTCGGATTCGGGGGCAGTTGCTTTCCCAAAGACGTCATGGCCCTGCATCACATGGCGGCCAAGAGTGGTTGCCACCCGCAACTCTTGCAGGCCGTCATGGACATCAACACCGATGCCCGCCGCTCCTTCGTGCATAAAGCCGAAACGATCCTCGACGGGCTCGATGGCAAGCAAATCGGCGTCTTAGGCTTGTCCTTCAAGCCCAACACCGATGACATGCGCGAAGCTCCCTCGCTCGATATTGTGCAGGTCTTACAGGCTGCCGGTGCCCACGTCAAAGCCTATGATCCGGTTGCTATGAGCGTAGCCGAAGCACTGTTGCCTGACGTGGTCTACTGCGCAACCCCCTACGATGTTGCCAAAGGTTCGCACGCCCTGTTAATCTTGACCGAGTGGAACGAGTTCAAGCAGCTTGACTTCGATAAGCTCAAGCGTCTGATGCGCCAGCCGGTGATCCTTGATGGCCGCAACCTCTACGACCCCGAAACGATTGAAGCGCGTGGCTTCACCTATCGCGGCGTTGGTCGCGGCGTGCCGCGCGAGGAGTTGGTCTCGAGCGAGATCTAACACCAGTGCGCTGCAAGGCCGATGGTCTACCATGGTATTGGCCTCATTGAAGTTGCTTGCATTGGCCGTACCGCATCACGCTGGAGAAAGTGCTTCCTCCAGCGCATTTTTACGATGCTAGCCTGTAAAGCCCAGGAGCTTTAGCTCTGGGATACAAGGGCTTTAATCGCTTTAGCCGCTTTCGTTGTCAGGGTGTTCATACGCGATTGAACCTTCCATGCGTGTGTCATATACTCTCCATAGGTGTTCATACCTTGTACCTTTCCAATTGAGTTTTGGGCGTTTCGGCAGATACCTCCACTGCCGAGTAAAAAGCTCATGGTCAAGTGGCGTACTATCTCGACGGAAGGGGCCAGATTGAAAGTCAGTACAGACAAGTACAGGGAACAGGCCACACCACACCACTATCTTCTTCAGAAGATGAGAATGGGGCGGCATTTGGGCGCCCTCGTATACTTTAGGCATACGCTTCACGATGGTGGTGAGGTCCAGGGGGGCGAGCTGGCGATGACCGCGTGTGTCAGATTGACCCCCACCATCGAGAGCGTCCTGAATCTGGACGGTATCAAATGGCAAAGACCATGCATAACGAGACTCTGTTGGGTAAACCATATTTTGACTATCTGGCGATGCCGACGTTCCCCTTTTCGGCAGTTGGTCTGCTTCGTACAGTTGGCCGGCCGCTAAAACTACCATGTTGGGCGCCTTGTCATCGTCCACAGAACCAACACGATCGGGCTCCCCAATATCTTTATGAGTCATTGATCGTCGTTCGTGAAGGTGCGCGAAACATACAATGATTAAGAAATGGTTTACTCAACAGAGTCACCTAATCCTGGCTCTACGCCACTCTTAAGTGATCAATGTTGAATGAAGCATCGGGGTGATACGTGGCAAGCGTGAGGGCAACACAGGAAGGTAGTGTATCCTTTGTTCTGTAAAAGTTGGAGACCAGCCGGTTGAAAATGGCAGGTCAGGGTGTATCCTTTCGGGTGCTAAACCTACCAAAGGAGCACACGCATGACCTACCAAGCGGATTGTACCTTACCAAGCGACCTGTTGGAGCAGATCAGCGAAGGTGGCTTTGACGCCCTGCCCGACGCCATTCGTCTGCTGCTCAACACCGCCATGCTGCTCGAACGTCAGAAGTTCCTTGGGGTTGACCCCTACGCGCGGAGTGCCGAGCATCAGGCTCATGCGCATGGCTTTAAGGAGAAGACCGTCCAAACGCGACTCGGCGCGCTGACCCTCGCTGTTCCACAGGTGCGTGAGGGTGGCTTCTATCCGCAGAGCTTGGAGAAAGGCGTCCGCTCGGAACGCGCGCTCAAGCTCGCCTTAGCCGAGATGTATGTCCAAGGCGTTTCGACCCGCAAGGTGGCCGCCAGTACCGAGCAGTTGTGCGGCTTCGAGGTCACGTCGACCCAGGTGAGCCGCGCAGCAGCGGAATTGGATGGGGTCTTGGCGGCCTGGCGGAGCCGGCCCCTTGCGGTCTACCGCTATGTCTATCTGGATGCGCGCTACGAACAAGTGCGCCAGAATGGGCAAGTGCGCGATGCCGCGGTGCTGCTGGCGACGGGGGTGGATGCGCACGGCAAGCGCGCAGTGCTGGGCGTCTCGGTCGCCCTCTCAGAACAGGAGGTACAGTGGCGCACGTTTCTGCAGAGCTTAGTGGAGCGCGGTCTGCGTGGCGTCGAGCTGCTCA
This sequence comes from Herpetosiphonaceae bacterium, assembly GCA_013821605.1. GTDB lineage: Bacteria > Chloroflexota > Chloroflexia > Chloroflexales > Kallotenuaceae > JACDGP01. Next base: position 2,098 of record JACDGP010000208.1, on the reverse strand, counting down.
TTAGTGATGCGCATGCTGGCTTACAAGCTGCGCGCAAGGCGGTCTTTGGCGGGGTGCCGTGGCAACGCTGCCAGTTCCATCTGCAGCAAAACGCGCAAGCGTACGTGCCGAAACAGGCGATGAAAGGCGAGGTGGCGACGGCGCTCCGGGCGATCTTCCAGGCGGTGAGCTTGTCGGAGGCGAAGCGGCAGTTAGCGGAGACCGTTGGGCGCTACCAGACGGTGGCACCGAAGCTGGCGCGGTGGATGGAGGAGAACGTGCCGGAAGGCTTGCTGGTCTTTGCCTTTCCGCAGGCGCAGTGGCGGCGGCTACGGACGACGAATGGGCTGGAGCGGCTGAATCAGGAGATCCGCCGTCGGACACGGGTCGCGCGTCTGTTTCCGAACGAGGCGTCGTGTTTACGATTGGTGACGGCAGTCGTCATGGAAATCAGTGACGACTGGGAAACGGGCAATGCCTATCTGACCTTCGAGGATTAACAACAACAACAACAGGAGCTATCCGAAAAGGGATACGCCGCTTTTACAGAAAGGGACTTGCATTATCCACAGGAAGTGTCCAATTCATATAGATGATGTTGTTGGCGAACTCTAATTCTGCATCGGTGTATGTTTCGCTAAGCACTCATTCCTCTCGTTCGCTCAACGAAACAACCCGATATCTACATGACTTGAGCAGATTCGCCAACAGCATCCATAGATTGGCGTAGAGTCGCCATCATACGGACAGGGCTCCTCATGTAACCCCTTTAAGTCCACCCAAAATACTCATACGCATTAAGCTAAGCCATCTTGCGTCACGGCAATGAGCAATTGAAATGTCGAAGGCTGTTTCTTGCGACGATCCATGCGACAGCCAGCGGTGACGCAGCGGCTGATGGTTTCCAACGTTTCTGCGGTGCGCTCACGACTCCACAAGCTCATGGCGAGTTGCACAGCGTATTTTTGGACGGTACGTGCGGCTTTGACCAAACTGCGATCAGGATAGCCCCACAGATTAATGAGCGCGATCCAGTGCTGGATAAGCATCGCCAGCAGCTATGGCATACACATCACACAAAATGCGCCAAGGCTTGGTACTGCGCGACTCATCGATGTGGCCGTGGCTTTTCCACAGCTTGAAGAGCAGTTCAATCTGCCATCTCACGCGTCCCAGTACCATCCCCGCCTCCAGCGACACCAACTCCGCTGGGGCATTGGTGATAAAGATTGCCCAGGCGGCGAGCGCTAAGCGACGGGCACTGACCTGGCACCCCTTGTCGCGCGCCTCGTCCCGCAGCTTGCGCCGCCGTTGGTCCGCCACTTCTTGCGGCACGCGTACCGCCAGCAGCCGGGCTGGGAGCCGGTACGTCTCGCCGAGGGTGACTGGCAGGTCGACATGGGTACCCTAACGCCCCAAGTGGGTGGCCAGATCCAGCCAGCGCTGCCCATCGGTGCCGAAGACTTGCGTCGAGACCTTGAGGCGCGAGAAGAAAGAGGCATCGTGGTGGCTGAGCTCCTGCAAGCGGTCGAGACCAAAATAACCCAGGTCGGCAAGGTAGAGTGCACCACTGGCCAAAGCGCTCAGCGGCGCGGACGCCTGGATGTCGTGCGCCCGACCATCATGTAGCGTCAGGCTGGTGAAGAGACCGGTGCGCAGATCCAGACGCAGGCTAATTTTGAGCGCGGCACGCCCCTGACCCGTCGCGTTGCCGCAGCCCGACCAGAGGCTGGACAACGCATCCGGCAGCCCAATCGTGGTGCTATCCTCGATATATACCCCAGTAAAGCGCGCAAGCAGCGGGATGTCGAGCGGGTCAGCGGCGAGCAGGCGCTTGACGGCGGCAGCGAGCACCTGCTGGAGGAACGTCGCTGCCGCAGGCGTGAAGCGTTGGGTCAAGCCCGCCGGCGTAATCTCGACGTCCAAGGCAGCGGCGGTTTGGGTCAATTCGGTCAGGCTGGCATCGGGATTGGCAAGATAGGTCAAGACCAGGGTCTGCACGAAGCGGGAGCCATCGAGTTTGGACTCGCGTTGCACAAAGGCCGTTTCGCGCCCGAGTTGGTAAGCAACACGGCCCAACACATCTTGCATGGCGGCGGCGACCTGCTCTATCATCTTC
>JACDGP010000207.1 GCA_013821605.1 Herpetosiphonaceae bacterium | reverse complement strand
CTCCCGAGTCAGCTTTCCGACGGGCTCAGCGCACCGTGTGGCGTTCGACATGGCTCACACGACCGTGAGCAGATTGTCGCATCATTTTCATCCGGTTGTCTGTCCCCTGGACATATAAGCTTTCCGTATGCCAACTAGCACTGCCTCCAACATTGTAACTGGTTACATTTGTGAAATCACCGCTCCAAGCATCATTACAGTATAGACCAGTTAGTAGAATACCCACTGGATCATATATTTCCGACGTACAACGCTTTTGGTTGGTATACGTCCCTAACGGTGTAATGCTTTGTGAAGTGCTGCTGTAGGCACTTACTTGTGGAACTGACTTTGTGACGCTCCCTGGGAGATTAGGTGTGGCAATACTAGCAGGTACTTCCACACTAGGTCCTTCTCTCACTGTACAATCGTTGTTAAGTGTTACCACCTGTCGGATCTCGTTCCCTTTTTTGGACGGCCGTGGCAGCGTTCCCGAAAGGTGGATATTCAGACACGCCTTTGATGTTGATTTAGCTGATACATTAGTCGAACCGTTGAGTAGGAGCAGGAGGAATGTTACCGCAACTAACATCACTGATTGAACCGACTTCCCTTTCCATTGATCCCGACGTACTAAGAACATGAGAGCCTCCTTGGATAAGATATAAGGTGCGATGGGACATCTTACTTCTTCAGGCTCTTGATGTACTCGAAAAATTCTCCACTTTTTATCCAAACCTAACTGTCAGTGTATCAGTTGAGCGCATACGCACTGTGGGGCAGTATGCCTAGATGATCAACTACGCCCTCAGGTGATCGTCCCCTTCTCGTAAGCACCGGACCAACTGCCGAGCCGTTTCCTTGTTACGAGCTTTGGGCCTGGAACTGGCGGTAGAGCAGGTTAAAGCCCTCTTCCTCGGCTTCGGCACGGTTAAGAAATGCGAACTTGCTGAACTGTCCAGCGGCTTGGACGGCCCACATCGTCTCATGGTTGGCCGTCCAGTGTACGATGGTCACCACATGGCTACCGATGGTGCGCTGAAACTGGTTACCCGCTACCTGCTGCCAGGGGCTGGCGTTCCATACCTGCCGTAAAGCATCACGACTCCACTCGCGTTGGGGGTTGGTGGGATGTGGTTGTGGCGGCGACGACCGGCGGCGTGGTGACTGGACGGCCTTGGACTGGGGTGCTTCAGCCGCAAGGCCACTACGCAACGCGAGCCGGTAGGCTTGATTAATGTGTTGCATGAGGGCGCTGTCGCCGCCGTGGTCAGGGTGATACATGAAGCATAAGCGCCGGTACTCGGCTTTGGCTTCCGCGACCGTGCGACAATGACCGAACCAGTTGGCAGCCGGTTTAGCCATGGACGAGTTGCTCAAAATGGTCGACATCACCCCGAATGATGTCAAAGCTCGATCGCCAGAAGGCCGGGGTCCGGATATCGATGCCGAAACGCGCGGCTAGGGTCGCAGCATCGCCTAGGCCGGTCGACGAGAGCAGATCATCATAGCGCGTCCGAAAGCTATCCGGGCTGTGGCGGTATTGCGCATACAAGCCCAGCCCGAACAAGAGGCCGAACATATACGGAAAGTTATAAAAGGATCGACCGGCGGAATAATAATGACCTTTGACCGCCCACATGTAGGGGTGTAAATAGTGCTGATCGAGGCCATCGCCATACGTTTCGCGTTGGGCCTCCAGCATCAGCTGATTAAGTTCAGCGACGGCAAGCTCCCGGCCTTGGCGGCCTTCGAAGACACGCTGTTCAAACAAGAAGCGGCTGGTTATATCGACTACAACCTGGCAGGCATCCTGTAAGGATTCATCCAGGATTGCAATCTGCTCCTCACGATCACTCTGCGCCAGCGCGGCCTGATTAATAATCGTTTGGCAGAAGATACTAGCCGTCTCGGCTAACGTCATCGGGGTGTTGTGCTGGAGCATAGTGCGCTGGGCCAACTGGAGGTTGTGGTAGCCGTGGCCGAGCTCATGCGCCAGGGTACTCATGCCGCTAACGGCCGGCTTGAAATTGGCAAAGATGCGCGACTCGTCGCGGCGGAGGCGCATACAAAAGCACCATCACGCTTGCCTGGTCGGGGCTCGGCATCGATCCACTGCTCGCGAAAGGCACGGTCTGCATAGTCGCTCAACGTACTGGAATAGCTGCCGAACTGCTCAATAATAAAGTTGCGCGCGCCGTCATACGCCCATACTTTGCTGCTGTGGCCCACCGGGGCGAACATATCGAACCAGGCCAGTGCCGGCAGGCCGAGGGCCTGGGCTTTGGTTTTGAGGTAGCGTCGAAAGTCAGGAAGGGACTCGTGCGCAGCCTGCAGCATCGCATCCAGCGTTGGGCGGTCGATGTTGTTATCGAAGAGTGCAGCTGCGAGCGGCGATGACCAGGCACGGCGCGAGGCCAGCGTATTCACCTCGCCTTTGATACCGTTCAAGGCCGCCGCAAGTGGTACTGCGACGGTCGCCCAGCTGGCCAATTCGGCCTCATAGCCGCGCTGGCGTAGATCGCGGTCAGCCTCAAAGGCGAGATTGCGAATCATACTCATTGGCAACTGCGTAGACTCACTGGCTTCCTCAAATGGCACCATTAACTGCGACGTTAGGTTGCTGTGCAGCTTACCCCAGGCCGTGGCACCGCTCGTTGAAAGTTCAGCGGCCAGATCTTCTTCGGCCGGCGACATCAGATGCGCTGCTTGTTGCCTGGCGCGTTCCAAAACATATGCATGCTCACGTGCTACTGTGGACTGCGCGATGAGCGTATCCGTGTCTAAGGTACCAATCCAGGCGGCGAAGCGGGTATCTAATTGGTCCATGCGCACCAGATGGGACTGCAACTCGCTTAACTTCGCTTGGGCCAGGTTGTTGCGCGAATCGGTCGCCACAAAGGCATGAATATACGCATCCAGCGTATCTACCTGCTCATTGACCGCATTCATACGCTCGATCACACGCTCGAAAAGCGCGCTCAACTCGCCGGCCGGTAGTGGGGTGGCCCGCTGGCCGACGCCAGCTTCATTAAATAACTGAGCGAGGCCGTCGATAGCTGTGATCGTTGCCGCAAAGCCGGTCGTAAACTCTGGCGACTCGAGGCCTGGGTATACCACAGTCATATCCCAACGAGGTAAGCTCGTCGTCATTGTTCTGCTCCTGCTACTCCATATATGGTAGTGCGTTCAAGGGCAGGTCGCAAGTGACCGCTCCATGTAGTATGATGGCGGCACGAGGTGAGTATGCCAATCGATAGTTCCGAGTTGAATCGGTCATTCATCGTCGTGAATGAGCAAGCAACGGTGGCGGAGGTACGCACACAGATTGCGGCGAAAGGGCGCTGGACATATATCGTCATTCGTTTGCAGACGGGGCAGTATGTGGCTCTGCAACCGGCTCAGCTCATGGAGTTGCTATTGGCATCGCCGGTCGCAACATCCCAGCAAGCTCTGCTCGCTGCGCATGTTTACGAGATCGAAGCTGCGTTAAGCCCACTGGCCAGCGCGAGTGTTGAGCAGAGCAGCATGAGCACGAGTGCGGCGCTGGCCTTGCGCGATACGCTGTCCAATCACCGTTTGGTTGTGCTGCAAAGCGGTGAGGTCGTGGGGGTCTTAGACCGAGTGGAGCGGGGTGCCGTGATTAGCAATCCGAGCGAGGAGGCGTTCAACAAACTGCCCGCAGTCGATTCACGGGCGCGGGCAGTACCGCCACCCGCAGCAATGGCACCACCATCGCCAGCGTTCCTCGGCGGCACACTCGGACTTGAGGATGTAGCATCTGCCGCGGATGCCGTAGGAAGCGCACTGCCACCAACACCGTCGGCTGAACCTGCTCCGCCCGTGTTGCCGACTACGGGCGGAGGTGGACCGGCGGCGATTCCCCCGCCGGTCGATCAACGCTTCGTCAACGTCGAAATCGAAGACCAGGCTCACGACCAACCTTTGCAACTGGACCAGAGCTATACACTCGATCTGTATGTGGATACTCAGGCGCACAGCGAATCGGTCGTGCAGGACGTCGCCTTTAAGCTGAAGTTTCAGCCCGACGAACAACTGATCGAGGTTACTGTTCAGCTCGCCAGCGATGATTTCGAGATCTTGACCGACTCGCAGACGCTACGCGTGCCGCCGCAAGGATGCTCCGCTAACAAAGCACGCTTCGACTTCAAGCCAAAACATGCGGGAGCTGGGCAAATCAGCGCCGTGCTGCTCAAAGACAATACCTTCATCCAGCTCATTAACATTAAGCTGCAGGTTGGTGGAGCCGCTGGCAGCGGCGCAATCGCGACCGAAATACTGGGTCAGCCGTTGGCAGGAATGGCGGTTGCTAATCCACGGGATGTCAGCTTAACGATCTTAAACACGGGCAACAGTTTTACGATGGTGCTGACAACACCGGCGGTCTGTGCCAACGCCACTGTACCCCTGACCTTCCCACAACTTGACCAAATGATTATCCAAGTGCGCAAAGAGATGCAGGCGGTGGTCTACCTAATGGGCGGCACGCCGCCAAGCTACGTATACCAGACGCGGCTCGATATTCCGCCGGAAGTCAACGAGGCCGCACTGCAAAAATTGGCGATGTCCGGCTTCCGGTTATACCAGGAGATTTTCTTCGGACCGGCAGCAGGAGCCGATTTGCAACTCATTGGCAAGAAGCTGCGGGAGATGGCCCAGCACGCACAACTTAAGATTCGGATCATCTCGCAGCAGTTTCTGTTGCCCTGGGGCATTTTATACATGGCCGACAGCTATGAGCCGGCTCATATTGATCCGGCATTGTTTCTGGGCCTGAAGCACGTGATCGAGCATATTCCGCTGCAGCCCAACATGTTGGTGATCGATAGTGTGATCGATAGCAGCAAAAAGCTAACGGTGAGCCTTAACGTCAACGCGGGCATCGACCAGCAAATGAAGATGAGCTTTATTGCCGACCAACTCAAGTACTGGGACACGATCAAGAGCGCAGGCAAGGTGCAGGTGGTAGTGCGAGAGACCGAGGCAGATGTCCAGAAAGCGCTGGCCGATACGACCACGCCTGACCAGATCCTGTATTTCAACTGCCATGCGATCTCGAAATCACTAAGCGAGGGGGGTGGCCCAGATGATTCGATGCTGGTCCTGACGACGCCAGCTGCCGGCCTAACGCTCAAAGACCTCAGCGTCTTCGCCGGAAGTAATGATCCTTTCCCAGCAGCACCGCTCATCTTCATTAATGCGTGTGAGTCGGCCGAACTGTCGCCATTGTTCTATGATGGCTTTGTGCCTTATTTTATGAGTAAGGGCGCCAGAGGGGTGATCGGCACCGAATGCGAGACGCCGGCACTGTTTGCTGCAGAGTTTGCCAGACGGTTTTTCGACGAGTTTTTGACTGGCAAGCCGCTCGGCCAGGTGTTTCTTGAGCTACGCCAGGAATTTTATGCCAAGAACACGAACATTATGGGCTTGCTGTATGCCTTGTATTGTAGCGCCGACACAGTAGTTGCGCCCGCTGTGCAACTGGCAGCTGCGGCCTAAACAAGACAGCCTCACTCAACGCGTACGACGACCGGTGACGACGAAATACGGTCGTTATCGGCTGTAACAGCTACGGCGACCACGGTATGTCGCCCGGGTGCGACCGCAGTCCAGAGCACACTTTGCTCCCCGGCCCCCGCCGTACCGACTAACTGATCATCGACCAAAAACTCGAGGTGGGCGGCCGGCCCCGATAGCGCAGCTTGTAGGGTGACAATGGTCGTTTGCTTGATCAGTTGATCGGGCAAAGGCTGGAGCAGTCGCAGCGTCGTTTTGCCATGGTCCATCACGACCAACACCCGTGCTTCCTGCTGAGGACTACCCGGCAGTGTCACCAGTAAGCGCAAGGTGTAGCTACCGCTGGGTAGGGCATCGGTATGCCACTGGCCCAACAGCCCGTTAACCACGCCGCCGATCCCGCTCACAATCGTCGTCCAGGTTGCCGGTGACGAGCCCCTACCATAGTCGATCTGGTACGGTCCCTGAGCATTGCCCTGAATGATCAGGGTGCCGCCGATGGTAGTGCCACGCTGCGGGGTCGTAATGGCGGCTGCCGCGATGGTAGCCGGCTGGCCTGTGGCACTTGCACCTTGCGAGGGTGCGCAGGCAACCGTCGGGGGCTGTGGTATAGCCGAGGAGCTGACCCAGCCACGAGCATCATTCGGTGGCAGTAAAAATGTGCGACGCTGGCGCTCGTTGAGTGGCGTTGCATCGGTGGCGAGGCAGGAACCATCCCCGCCAACGGTGACCGTGACATACTGACCAGTATCGGCCTTGGGCACCGTCCCACGAATAAAGTGCTCAACCACCGGCTGGGCGCACGTCGAGTTGGGTAAACCGGTCGCCGGGCAAATGCTCACATCTTCTAACCCCGGCGGCGGCGTAAAGGGCTGCGGAGGCTTACCCGTATGCGTTCGTTGCATAATCGTGTTCCAGATCGTCCCCGCGCCATTCGATCCAGCTACCTTTTGCATCGGCGTATTATCGCTGTTACCAACCCAGGCACCCACAACGAGGTCGGGGGTCCAGCCGACAGCCCAGCTGTTGCGATAATCATCGCTCGTGCCCGTCTTAACCGCTGCCGGTCGATCATCTGGCAGCCGCAGGATACTGTTCGGGCCGAAGATGGGCGTGCGCGCAGCATTATCGCTCAAAATATCGGTAATTTGGTATGCCACCTCGGGGCCATGTGGGCCCAAGACTTGTGTGCCCGAGACCGGCGTGGCATTAAAGAGGACCTCGCCATGCGAGGTAGTGACCCGTTGAATTGGGATCGCTGGACGGGCCATACCACCATTGGCCAGGGCCGTATAGGCGGTGGTCAAATCGAGCAACTTGACCTCGCCCGCACCCAAAGCCACCGCTAAACCATAGCGGGCACGGTCTTGCAACGTG
>JACDGP010000062.1 GCA_013821605.1 Herpetosiphonaceae bacterium | reverse complement strand
GCGCGGTGACATCTGCCTGACGAAGGACTGAGTGCCCCTGATAGTTTGGCACTCGCCACCTTAGAGGGGGAATTAACGTGCAGGTATATCTCCGCCATAGCGCCAGCGCCGAGCCTCGGCATTATACCGTGCGATCATCGAGCGTCAAACTGGACAGCGTGGATCGGCGTATAGCGGGCCCCCTGTGGTCCCGTTTCCGATAACATCAGGACGAGCTCGGCGGCACGCCACTCTAGGAATGGTCTGTAGGATCCCAGGTCAAAATGCACAGCAGGAGATTGGGGCTGATCGCCCTGCTTGACGCGTCCTAACGTAATATGTGGACTAAACGCGCGGGGCTCCATGGGGAAGCCCAGCGGCGCTAGGTGCGTCTCGACTAAACGTTGGAGGCCGGATAACGCTGGCAAAGCGCCGCCAACTCCCAACCAGAGAATGCGTGGCTGACGTGTGTGAGGGAAAGCACCGGGCTGCGTTGTATGCAGTGCGAATGGTTGCTGTTGCGGCGCAAGGCGATCAAGTTCGGCTTTGATCTGCGCTACCTGGCTGGTAACGCCCAAGTATTTTAACGTAATGTGTGCGCCAGACGCATCTACCCAGCGCACTACGTTACTTGGCTCAGCTACCCGTAGACGGGTCTGGACCTGAGCGACCACCGCCTTAATTTCTGCCGGCAAATCAAGCGCAACAAACAAGCGCAACTGTGACACGGTTGACCCTTTGCATCGGCGCTTATGATACTACAGTAGATTATGCAAGCAGCCGCAGGTTGACAGCGCACTGCAAGCATGGTAGAGTACCCCGGTTGACGCGGCGTGGAGCAGTGGCAGCTCGTCGGGCTCATAACCCGAAGGTCGGTGGTTCGAATCCACCCGCCGCAACCATTTCTTGCTCATGTTATTTGATTACGATCAGAAACATGGGCAAGACGTTATTCTGCCGAGGTAGCTCAGTTGGTGAGAGCGTGGGATTCATAACCCCAAGGTCGAGGGTTCGACCCCCTCCCTCGGCACCACACTTAAGCCCCCGATATGACGACTAGCTCATAGCGGGGCTTTTGTTTAAGCCGCTCCCATCTCATGCAAAATACGTTCGGCCGCGGCGCGCTCAAGCCAGGGCAGCTTGCGACCGTGCTCATAGACAATGCAGGACTCATGGCCCTTGCCGAGCAGCAGCACGATATCACCCGGTGCGGCAGCCTCAAAAGCAGCGCGTAGCGCTTGTTCCCGGTCGGCGATCTTGCGATAGCCACTGCCCATGTGCTTACCGGTCTCCCGTACTCCGACCGCAATCGCCTCGAGAATCGCCTCGCGGTCTTCGTCGCGGGGGTCCTCATCGGTGATGATCACAAGGTCGCAATAGCGGCCGGCGATCGCGCCTTGGAGCGCGCGCTTTTCTGTATCGCGCTCACCGGCTGACCCAAACACACTGATAAGTTTACCGTTGGTCAGCGGGCGCATCATAGCCATCACCTGCTCAAACGAATCCGGATTATGGGCGTAATCCACGATCACAGTAAAGGGCTGGCCTACATCAACCCGTTCCATCCGCCCGGTTACACCTTCAACCGCTGCCAGAGCAGCTGCACATTCTGTGAGCGCGATGCCCTCCGCAAGGCCAACGCACAGCGCCGCCAGCGAGTTCAGTACGTTGAAATGACCTGGCAGACGTAGTTGAATCTCGGCCTCGCCCCAGGGTGTGAGGGCGGTATAGGTGACGCCATCGCTACGCAGATCAACATCAATGGCGCGCACATGTGCGCCTGGATGCTCAATCGCATAGGTCAGATGATCGACACTTAGCCCGGCCGCCTCAAGATAAAGACCGGCATGCGGATCATCAAGGTTAACGACAGCTACTTTATGCTGTTTATCGACTACAATCGGCTGAGTGGCTGGTAACTCGTCATGCAACATCTCGAATAGCCGCGCTTTGTCCCGCCGGTATTGCTCAACCGTTCCATGGTAATCCAGGTGTTCGTGGGTAACATTGGTAAAGACCGCGACATCGAAGGCACATGAGCCAACGCGGTTCCAGCGCGCTGATAGCGCATGCGACGAGGCCTCAACAACTGCGTGATCACAGCCCGCCGTGACCATCTCCTGCAACAACTGCTGGACTTCGAGCGCCTCCGGTGTCGTCTGCCGCGTGGTGTTATCCGACCACTGGGACCCGAGCTTAAAATTTGCCGTGCTGACCATACCACTTCGGTGACCACCACGATCAAGCACATGGGCACATAACGTTGCCGTCGTCGTCTTCCCTTTGGTCCCGGTCACGCCGACGACCCGCAGCCGGTTGGCCGGATAGGTATAAAAGGCAGCGGCGAGAGGTGCCAGCGCGGCCCGTGAGTTCGGGACTTTGATCCAGGCCAGCCCCGAACGCCGAGCAGCATCGACACTGTTAAGTGCCTGCTCGTCGTCGTACACAATCGCTACCGCCCCGCGCGTGATCGCCTGATCGATGAAGCGATGGCCGTCCGTATGCGTGCCGCGAATCGCCACGAACATACTGTCAGGACCAACAGCACGCGAGTCATACGCAATGTGATCGATCTGGACCGCTACCGGACCGCGCATCTCAGCTGCGGCGAGAGCCATCAAAAGCGTTTCTAGCTGCATTTGTTCCCGATCTCATTATTAGATGGCGGCTGATGGACTAGGCTAAGCTGCGGCGCGACGCCGTTTCCACCACCAGTAGGCCGGCCGGATATAGACCTGATCATACGCGGGCAAATAGCGTACCACCTGCCCGCCCCAGCCTTTCTTGAAGCGATATGCACCGTACAGCGGATGCGCTTGGGCGGCTGCTTCGAGTGCAACACGCTCATCGCCCATTGCGGCCTCAAGGTCGGCAGCCAGTTCGGGCACACCCCACAAATCATAGCACCGGCAGCCCTGCGCTTGGACCCAACGGATCGATGACCACTGCAAGAGATGGTTAGCACCGCTTTTCAGGCCCAACTCGTTCGAGCCGCTATACATATATTGTCCTTCAGTGCCCCAGCCGAAGATCATAAAGGCAGCGACGACTGCTCCCCCTAGCTCAGCTAGGAGTACGTGCGCTGCGCCACCATCATGCCCTGGTGTGTCATAAGCCGGGGCCGATAGCTCGTGGAAAGCGCGTGCATAATACTCCGCGCTATGAATACCAAACTGGCCGCGGGCAGCCGTTGCTTGCATGATGGCATAGAATGCGGCGAGGTCCGTCGCTGTGCTGCCGACTCTGACTGTAACGCCATTACGCTCAGCGCGCCGTACATCGGCACGATGGCCCTTTGAAGCGCCCAGTAGCAGCTTCTCGGACGGGGACGCCAGATCGAGGTGAATCGAAGTACGAGGCTGGAGCGGAGCGGCAACCTCAAAACCGGTGACTTGTAACAATGAATGCAGCATACCTGCCAGTGCATCGTGCTCCAGGATGTTGGGTTCTAGCCGTAGAAAAGCAGCGCGGCGACGGTGGGCAATGGTGCGCAAGAACTGCACCAAGGAGCGGTCAAGCTCAAGGTCCCCACTCCACAAGGGTCCACGCGGCACATAGGCCACCGCCAAGCCCGCCATGCGCTTGAATAACAGTTGAGCGGCGGCAAACTGGCCATCACGCCTCAGCACTGCAACACGCACCGGCTCCCAGCCGACCGAGCCTTTGAGTTCGCCCCAGCCCCAGCTTTGCAGAATGTGGTTACGTGGATGGTCAAGTAGGAGTGCGTTCCACTCCCCCGGATCGCTATACTCTCGAACGGCGAACCCTAGCTCTGTGGCAACCACAAGCGTTCACTATAGTGATCATAACCATCAACCGCCGCAGCATAGCGCACGACCACATCCTCCATCTTGGCCCCATGGAACAACTCACTCTGCTGCGAGCGGTACTCAGCAATTGCTGCGAGCCTGCGCGGCAAAAAGGGCTCGATTGGTACCAACTCTGGCACCAGCCGGTCACCCAGCGTCGCGATGCGGGCCGGGACCGCTTGAGGCTGCGCGGCATATGGAAAGTCCTCATAGAAGGCGACCGAGGTACCAACCAGGACTTGACGTGCCGCCCAGACGGCTTGGTGATCAACATGATTGCCGACGGCAAGTGGTAGGTACATTCTAGCAGCCGGATTTTGTTGACGCAGGGTGGTTAGCACTACAGTTGCAGCGGCTACCAGCGGATCGTGAGCGATCAGTGCGCCAAAGATACCATCACGACTGCCATAGGCAGGGTCACGATAAACGGCATCAAGTTCATCCAGATGCAAGCCATCGACGTTAAGCTGGGCTAGGGCACGTATGTCTTCCTCGCGGCGCAAGGCTATCGGGTCATCCCCCAAATTCCAGGTTGCATGTAGATAGGCTATATAGGGTGTAAGCCGTAGTGCAGGACCTGCGCTTCCCGCACAAATGGTCACAACCAGCGTGCGCTGCCCCTGCGCCACCTGCAAGGCCACAAGGCCACCACAAGATAAAGCGACATCATCAAGATGAGGCGCGATGAAGATATGGTCGTAGTTCTCCGCTGCATAGAGGCCAGCAAGCAGCATCGCTAGATCAGCCTACTGGCATCGTCGGCAAAGTGTAGCTCCGCCAAGGCTTCTTCGGCGACTTGCTGGATGACCAGATCGTCGCTCTGTACCAGCCGCTGCAAGGCACGCTCAGCAGCACCACCGCCAATCTGGCCCAAGGCCCACACAGCTGTAGACATGACCTCGGGGTCGCCATCCTCAGTGAGCGGTAACAGCAACGGCAACAAGCTGTGGCCCTCAGTACCAAACTCGCCGGCAGCACGCGCTGCCTCGTAGCGCAGCGCTGCGGTGGAACTCTTCAATTCAACACTGAGCACCGGTAACCAGCGCGGGTCAAGGTTATGACCGATCGCTGCCAGGGCACTTTCTTTGAACGGCTGGAGGCCCGTGGCATAGGCATCCTTGATCAACTCAGTGATCTCAGGGTCGGTAAAGTAGCCAGCGCTTTCGACCACTCGCCGCCGCACCTCAGTATCGGGATTCGTTAGGCCGGCGGCATCCAACAACGTGGTACGTAGCTCCGCCGCTAGCTCCGCTCGTAGCTCACCTAATTCAGCCCGTTGTGCGAAGTGGCCGAGCACGAGCGCGACCGCCGCGCGCACGTCACTGTCGGGATCATCGCCTAACAGAGCCAGCAAACGGCGTAATGTGCGGGGACGCTCATCCTCCCACAAGCCATCTACGGCGGCCTCACGCACCTCAGCATCTTCATCGGCCAGCAGAGCCTGGAACACATCCCGGAAATCAAACTCGACGCTGTCTTCCGCGAGGCCGGTCATTGCTTTGACGAGTGCACGGCGGCGCTCCACGCCAATCGGTCGCCAGACCCGCAGTAATTCGCCATCGCTGTCGCTGCCAAGATCGGATAATTGCCGCAGAGTGCGATGCTGGATGGGCTGGCTGTGGTCACCAAGCTTGCCTAAAATTGTTGCTATGTCACTCATTGCTATCATATCTATGGTAGATGATGGGAGGCTGAGTCAGCACCAGGAGACGAGGGATGCTCGTCTCCTGGTGTGAAGTCCCAGACCGCCGCTTAGTCTTCGTCTTCGTCGTAAATGAGGACGCTGGTGTCGTCCTCCTCGGTGACTTCCACAGCTTCGGGCACCGGCTTATAGTAGTAGGCCCCGACTGTAGTTTCATCGGCATAAAATACATCGTCGCCGTTCAGTAAATGTTCGAGATACGCATGTGACATCGGACGTAGAACATTGACGGCCATCCAGAGCTCGTTGAAATGAATCCAGTATAACGGCTCTTCTTTCGAACCAAGCTGCTCGCCGACCGTTTCAAACACATGGGCGATGACCACGTCGGCCTTTTTCCGCTCACCCATGGGCAGCGGTTTCAGGTTGCGGAGCTTGTTGTAATTCGCCTGCGTCGGCAGCAGTTTTTCGTCCACGCGTGCATAGTAGGTGACCGACATATAGGCGTAACGATTGCGCTTCTCGTCCAAGTGCAGCAACTTGACCTCGGTGCCTTGCGCTTCGTCGTATTGCAGCGTAAACACGGTTGGATCTTCCGTTGCCGCTAGATTGACCGTCACACCGGGCACTAAATACTCGTGGAAGAACTCTTCCAGCCCCCACAGCCAGCCGCCGCGTGTGCCGGTCGGGAAGCGCAGTTCGCACATATAGAAGCCGTAATGCTGTGGTGACTCGATCCGAATAACGGCGGTGCGCTGATCATTCAGTAATGGGGGCGGGAACAGCACCTGGAAGGCCGAACTCAAGGGCAGAATGCCATACTCCCATTCCCAAACGGTGAGCGGGTGTTGCACCAATCCTTCGATCGCTTCTTCTGGATCTTCGTACCCGTCTTGTAAGAAACTATATAATTGCCCGACGTCGCTGGCCTTGATCCGTTTTGTACCAAGTGCCGGCAATCCTTTAGCGGACCACAAATTGACCCCCGGGACACCCACAAACTCAAAGTCTTTTTCGCGCGCCAGACGATAATCTAAGCCAAAACAGGCCAGATCAAAGTTTGGCGAACCCGGACGCTCGCGATACAGATCGGCCATAATCGTGGCATCGGCCATAGGTTCGCCCTGCTCGATGACGAAGTCCCGAATACGGCGGAGATCATTCTTGCCGAATGGCCGGAGCGCCTCAGCTGCGTAGAAATAGTCACCGAAACCAACCACCCGCTTGAGGGGATCATCATCCAAGGCCGCACGGACCTCGGCTTGCAACGCCGTCCCCTGCTGCGCCAGCAGTTGGTCTACCGGCAGACGGAGGTCTACGACGGTTCCGTCGCTGAGCACAATCGCCGTAGATGGCACAGCCACCGGTGGTTTGGCGGGTGCCGGAGCTTTCGGAGTCGCAACGGCCGCTGGAACCGGGGTAATCACATCCTGGACCGGCATGACAGGCACAAACTCGGTGACCGGCGTTGCCTCAAGGAACACGGGTTGACGTGTTGCTTCGGCAGGCACCGGTTCACCATCCGGCACATCCAGCGAAGGGGTACGGCCAACTCGCCAATAGGAGGAAATTTGCACTGGCTCAGCGACCGTGATGATGGGCTTGATGAGCGTCACCACATTGTTGATATCATCAACCGACAACGGTCGCTCGGGCTCGTAAAGTCGTTCGCGAAAGGTATGCGAGCTGTCGATGGCATTGGCACGGGAGCGGCCTTGCTTGGTCGTCGCGACCAGCACAGTATCGTCCTGCTGCTGACGCTCGAAGATGGACGGATTTTGGCGCACCACCATGTCGACTTGCTCAGGTGATACCGCCTTACCGCCCTGGGATAAGAAGGTGGCCAGGTTGCCGGTCGTTTGGCGAATCAAGGCACCGCGGGCATATGCTACGCCCAGACCGACTAGCACCTCAAAAACCTGCTGCGCCAGCGCCTGTTCTTCACTTGATCCGACAAAAGTTGGCAGTGTTGCCTGTGCCTGTGTCATGTATTATTCTCCTCGGTGCCGGTCAGCGTTCGCAAGATCGCCAGATACCGTTCTGTCAGTGCTTCCAGCGTTTGTGGCTGCCCAGTTTGCTTGAGCCATTGAATTAATTGATCAAGGCCGGTATCCCCGACCCGTATTGTACGCGAGTCCATGCTGGCTCCTTCAGCTCTATATCCGAACGTCGAATAGCGCAAAAGAAAGAAGGCGCACCAGGCGTCTACTTTCTTTTGCGCTTTACGCAGAACAAGTATAGCACAAGCTTACTTCCGGCGGCAACTCCACCAGTTCGTACATGATCGATTAAGAACCATATCCGCTACTCCGGCAGCACTCCCACAACGCCCTGAGTATGCCTCAACTATACGGGCTTTGCTCGTGAGCCGGAGGCGGGGGCGCTGCGGAACTGCGTTGCGTTGCAGCAGCAGTTTCCATGACGCCGGATTCGCCGCCCTGCTGATCACCGGTCCAATCAGTCATGCCGGTCAACGCTTTGGTAACACTCCGTTGCATGTTGGCCAACGCTTCCGACACCGTTATACCAGCAGCATGGGAAGCAGCCTGCAACATGGTCATGGTGATATTCCGTGGATCGCCATGATTACTAAACAGATCCTCACAATCGCCCCGTGTCAAGCACATACAACCTCCTCTTTCTCGCTATGCCTTGCTCCAAGCAAGAACAAAGCCTCAATGCGGGGACTTTTTGGCGACCCACGACGTCCTTCCAGCTAGACAGATACGTAGAGGGTACCGCTCATCATTGAGCCATAAACTACCTATTTGATTGGACCACGCTGTACTAGTGGTCTGTTAAGTTACTCCTGTGCCTTTCAACACTGGATACAGATGCTTCAACTTGATCCGTGCCTCGGTCGTTGTAAACTGCCAATCAATGGTCACCTGCTGGCATTGCGCTCCCGCTCCCAGGCCGCCACTGCTTGTTCCGGCTCATTTCGTGAGATTCGCAACTTTGGAAGCGCCCTGCACACGCACGGAGTGCCGAGCTATGAGCTAAGGACGTGTTGCACCAAACTCATGCTGGTCGGAAGGTATGTGGCACGACAAGGGTAGGCGTGAGGGCCGGCGAAAACTGTTGGATCAGCCGGTGAAGCTCTACCAAATCATCTTCTTGCAATGTCTTCGTAGACTCCTGAAGCGTGGCCTGAGACAGACTTGTACCAGCTTGTGAGTCCTGCGCCACGACACGGTCGAGCTTGGCCGCGTCATGGACTGTCAGGTCACAGTAGGTAAACATGGCGTCGAGCACCTCCTGCGGTGCTGCCTGCAGATCTTCATAACGCACACACAACATGGGAACGCCTTGTCGCTGCAGTTCGAGACAACGCTCTATTCTCGATACCCACATCGAACCAAGGATCTCGACGGGCGACACAGGTCTGTGTGTTGCCATATATGTGCGGATTGCGGGATTGAGGCGCGCATACATCTGCTGATTGCGCGGCTGCCCGGACGACCCCCCCCTATCGTAAATGCGATAGGCACGTGCTGCCGATTTGGCCCATCCATCAGCATGGCGATACAAGAAAACGACTTTGGCCTCAGGAAAGTTGTGGTACAAGATGTCGCCAAGCTCAACGCCAACACTGCGGAACTTGAACGACCAGGCTGTTGCTCCACCACTCCGTGTTGCGGCACACATAATCTTGATGCAGTCACGCGTGAGGCTGCTCACTTCGGCGTCGTTGCTACCGTCTGCCGCTCGACCCACACTGAGTTGGGTGAAGACGTCCGGCTCTGAGAAATTAGCGATGCCGTCGGCTTGGCTGAGTGCCCGACTCACCAGTGTCGAACCACAGCGACCAACCGAGTAGAGCAGGATCATCCGCTGTGGATCGAGTACTACATCATTGGCAAGTTGGTGCAGGGTCTCGTAGGAGACTGCGATTAACCCCAATGCCGCTTCATATTGAGCCTGGTAGTAAAAAGGTACCTGCGCAAGATCAATGTCGGGTGGTGTTTCGACAAAGATAGCTCGTTGGTTCGCGTGATCTAGACAGTACAGGCTAACAACCAGCTCTTCTACGATAACCCGCGCATCAATAGACTCACCTTCGCTGTATTGAAAGTGGTTGAGATTGGCGATCTCAGTGGGGTAGTTACGCACCTTGGCTGCGATAGTGAGGCGTTGAGCGCCCATATGTGTTCTCCGTTGTTTACGCGCTGAATCGTTAGATCGCACCATATGAGCGCTGGTCTGCGAGCTGATTGCGGAACTTATTGTCTGGGGTGCTGCGCGAAGAAGTTCCAGATGGCGTCAGTGGCGTTGATATCCTTGTTCACCCTGCCGACCCGTGCCACCGGTAAATACTGTGATCCACCGGGCCAGGTATGACCGCCATCCACGATAGTATAAGCGTTCACGGCCGTACCAGCCTTGCAAGGTCCAGTCAGTTGCTGCTTGAGACGCGTTGTATCGGCGGCATCATGATGTGCCAGAGTCTGTGTTTGACCGGGGGCTGGACAGCCATCGATCTGGCGCCAGCGTGCAACAGTGTCGGGCGTTGACAAAAGCACCGGCGGATTTCGTCCGGCCTTCACGGCTCCACCGTTATAATCGATGATTGGATCACCAGTGCCGTGAAAGTCGATGACGGCCACCGGGTGGTCGGGATGACACTGTGCCGCCTCAGTGACCCCCAGTGCTCCCGCGACAGGACCTATCGCTGCAATCTTGCCTGATAGTTCACAAGCTAGGCGATACGAGAGGCCCGCGCCATTCGAGATGCCGGTGGAATAGACCCGGTTGGGATCAATACGGAATGCTTGCGAAAGCCGGTCGATGAGTGCCGAGACGAAGCCAACATCATCGATGGCCTTGGCTTCCGGTGTTGTGTCGGGCTGATCATGCCACTCGCGGCCTACCCCGTCTGGATACACCACCACAAACCCCTGTTTATCGGCCATCGCACTGAAGTTGGTTAAGCGTTCCGTCGTCTTACCGCTGCCGGCCCCACCATGGAATACGAGCACGAGCGCAACCGGCTGGTTCGCTGGCAGCGAAGGTGGCACATGGAGTTCGTAGCTCCGATTGTAATTGTTGTGTTGTAATGTCTGCGTGCCACTTTGTAATGGCTGTGATGGGTTACTTGCCGGTGGCTGTTGTGGAGCTTGGGTCGTCTGTGGTGCATTACTTGCCGGCGGCTGTTGTGGAGCTTGGGTCGTCTGTGGTGCATTACTTGCCGGTGGTTGCTGCTGAGCAGCTTCAGCTTCAGTAGCCCGTGCTTGTCGTTGTGCTCGAGCGGCACAGCTTGAGGCCAAGATCAGCACCGAGCAACAGACCAGCACCAATAGGACACTCTGCTTTCTCTTCATAATACCTTCCGTCTAGTAATGGAATACGACCAGAATATACACCAAGACACAATGTATGCACAATTCACGGGGTTAATAATCGATTTCAATCAAGGCTTCCAACAGTGTCTGTTGCCGGCACCTCAATGTTTGCTACTGATGACTGCATCTGCCAGCCAACGGCCGTTCCAAGCTGCAGCATAGCCTCTGCCTTGATACGCTCTGCCTTGACTAAATTTCCGCCAGGCGCCCAACTCATGAACGTCATGGACAATCGCTCATTAAAGGTTGATAGGAGCAGTGTTCGCTCGCGTCGTCCAGGGCTGACGAATGGACCGTAGATCGCCTCAAGTTGAAGTGGTCCATACTGCGAGGGTAACTTAAGCCGGCCAATATTTGATACTGTCATGTCGCAGCCGCTCCATCGCCAAGGCAAAAGCCGGGCCAGCTCTGCATTCGACTTGGTTTCGGCCCACTTCACCATAAGCTTCTGGACGAGCAACGAGCGTACGAAAAGTCGGGTATCCGACGTTGCCCGTTCCATACGCTGCTTGAACTCGCGGGCTATTTCCCAGAACTCTCTTCCAGGACGGCAGTCGACGTCGGTTTGAACCAACAAAATGAATAAGCCGAAGGCGTCACTGGCCGGCTGTGTCAGCCGGTCTCGAATATTGACCGGGCTCTGGACCTTGCTCAATGTGCCTATGGGCTTTCCTTCGATATCACGTAAGGCTAGCAGGAATGCGGTACACATGGCGGCGTGTACAGTCGTCCGCTCACGTTTGCAGGCAGCGATAAGCTCCGTTGTATCGTCTTCGGCTAGCACCCACGTCAGCATGGTGAGGGCAGTCTTGGCAGCAGAGCCGTTCATATGGGCTGCTCTGCTCGTCGGACCCGCCGGCTCTCTCACAGGCTTCTGAAAAGGTAATTTGTGCCGAAGTTGCTCCAACCGGTGCCCAGCCTTTCGGAGCCCAGCTACGCCGGTGATACTAGCTGCGAGTAGTCGTATTCGCAACGGTGAAGGAATGAGCTCCTCGAGTGGCGGCAGCATCGGCTGGGGTTCGATCACGACGCTAGGATCAGCCAGTTGTGTCAGGAGATCGCGGAACAAATTCATCATCGAAATGGCGTCAGCAACCACATGGTGTATCACCACAATCAAATCAGAAACATCTTTGGACTGCAGCCAGACGAACCGCACGAGGAGTTCACCTTGTGCCGCAAAAGGCTGCAAGAGTTCGGCTTGAGCCTCACGTACCCAGTCATCGTCGTGCTCACGATCAACCATACGCACCCGTAGCTCAGGAACGCCTTCTGCATCCGCCACAAACGCGGGCCATTCCGCATCATCCACGACAATGCGAACTGTAAGCAGCCAATGCTTGCGCTGGATGGCTGATAGCGCATCCTTAAGTTGATCGACTGTCAGACGACCCCTGATTCGCGCTGTCATCCCCGCTCTACCAGAGTTCTGTTGGTCAGCGAGCCAAGCGACGCGCTCCAAGGGTGTTAGCTTCCGCTGCATTCAAAACTCCTGCGGCTAATCCATATCACGACCTTATAGGTGTGGCACCGGCACTCGTTCTTCGAACTTCATCATCACGCCATTGCGTGGACGCAATGTCAGGCGGGGCTGCGGTTCAACCACGTGACCTGGGACTACCCGCATCCGCCAATGCTGAGCAATGGTCGCGAGGACGGTAATCAGCTCCATCCAAGCAAAAGCTTCCCCAATGCATTGACGTGGGCCACCACCGAATGGGAAGTAGCTGAACTTCGGACGTTCAGCTTGTGCCTCGGGCGTCCAACGCATGGGATCAAATCGCTCGGGATCAGGAAAGTACCGTGGATCGCGCTGCATCACATAAGGGCCGAACATCACACTGGTTTTGGCTGGGATGCGGTAACCGCCCACATCGAAGGCGTTAATACTCGTCCGTGCCATCATCCAGACCGGCGGATAGAGACGCAGAGACTCGTGGACTACCATATCAATATACGTCAACTTGGGAATATCGTCAATGGTAGGTACGCGACCCCCCAGTACCTCATCGATCTCAGCATAGACCTTCGCTTCGACTTGTGGATGTGTCGACAACAGATACCAAGCCCAGGTCAGGGCGTTCGCAGTTGTTTCATGACCAGCCAGAAAGATCGTTATCGCCTCATCGCGCAGCTGTGCATCGCTCATCTGCGCACCATCCTGATCCTCATCTGTCGTTCGCATCAGCATAGACAGGAGATCATCTCCTCCTCCGTGTGCTCGATGCTCGGCGATCATCCGGTAGATGGTGGTATCGAGTCTAGCTTTCGCTTGGAGGAAGCGTTGATTAGCCGGCAGCGGCAGCTGGTCAAGCACCTTGATGACTGACGATGGAGCCAGCCGATATAACCAGGCCGGCGATCGCTGTGTTGCTAGCATGACGGTATCCACTGCCGCCCCAATTGAATCCGTCTCGGCTTCAACATCAGTATCATAAAGCGCCTTGCTAACGATTGCGAGGGCTAGCTGCATCATATCCTCGGCAATGTCGCGCGTTTCCCCATCCTGCCAGCGCTCGATATGTCGCTTACTGTATTGTGTCATGATCGAGGCATAGGTAGCTATGCGTTTGCGATGAAAGGCTGGCTGGGCGAGACGGCGCTGGCGATGATGGAACTCACCCTCGCTAGTTATGAGCCCTTCCCCCATCAAGGGTTTCCCTTGAATGAATGGCGACTTCGTGAAATTGCGGTTATTGGTGACCAGCACATCCTTGATGTAGTCAGGGTGGTTAAGCAAAAAATGATCACGCGGTCCCGTCTTGAAGTGGACGACGTCACCATAGTCATGCGCACAGTCCAGTAAAAAGCCCAGCGTATTTTCGCGGAACGCCTGAATCTGACCCTTGAACCGATTCCCTTTAGGCCCCGGAACGCGATCGGCAATCGCCATGGAAGACTCCTCGTATCGTAGCTGTTGTCATTGGTTTTACGCTGTAAATCGTGGTTCGAGGATCATGCGCATGCCGTTGCGCGGGCGCAATGTAACCCAGGGTTGTGGCTCAACCACATGGCCCGGTACCAAGCGCATCCGCCAATGCTGAGCAATGGTGGCGATAACGACGGTTTCCTCCATCCACGCAAAGGGCTCGCCAATACACTGACGCGGACCCCCACCGAATGGGAAATAGCTAAACTTTGGTCGTTCAGCCTGTGACTCGGGCGTCCAGCGCATAGGATCAAATCGAAACGGATCAGGGAAGTAGCGCGGATCATGCTGCGTCACATACGGACTTAACATCAAGTTCGCATTGGCTGGGATGCGGTAGCTGCCCACCTCAAAGGCTTCGATACCTTGCCGCGCGACCAACCAAAGCGGTGGGTAGAGCCGCATCGACTCGTGGATCACCATGTCAATATAGGTCAGCTTGGGAATGTCGTCGACGGTAGGCGGGCGACCTCCCAGCACCTCGCTGAGCTCGGCATGGACCTTCGCTTCGACCTCCGGATGCTGTGACAAGAGATACCAGGTCCAGGTCAAGGCATTCGCGGTGGTCTCATGACCGGCAAGAAAGATCGTAATTGCCTCGTCACGCAGTTGTGTGTCACTCATGCGTGCGCTACCTTGTTCCTCATCCGTCGCCTGCATCAGCATCGACAGGAGATCGTCGCCGCCTTCGCGTGCGCGGTGTTCGTCGATCATCCGGTAAATGGTGGTATCGAGCCTTGCTCGGGCTTGGAGGAAGCGTTGGTTGTCAGGCAGCGGCAGTTGATCGAGTATCTTGATCACTGGAGGCGGAGCCATCCTGAATAACCACGCAGGTGACCGCTGCGTTGCTTGCAGACAGGCAGCTAGCGCCGCCCCGATTTCATCCGCTTCGGCTTCGACATCCGCATCGTACAGCGCCTTGCTGACGATTGCGAGGGCTAACTGCAACATATCCTCAGCAATGTCACGTGTTTCGCCCGCTTGCCAGCGCTTCATATGTCGAATGCTGTACTCAGACATAATGGAAGCATAAGTTGCTATGCGTTTGCGATGAAAGGCCGGCTGGGCGAGATGGCGCTGGTGGCGATGGAATTCACCTTCGCTCGTAAGCAGCCCTTCTCCAAACAAGTATTTGGTGCGTTGCATGAAGACGGACTTCCGGAAATTGCGGTTATTGGTGACCAGCACGTCCTTAACGTAGTCAGGGTGGTTGATCAGAAATAAATCGCGCTGCCCCATCTTGAAGTGAACAACGTCACCGTAGTCGCGCACACAGCCGAGCAGAAAGCGTAGCGGATTTTCGCGGAATACCCGCATTTGGCCGATGAGCGGCCTCCCTTTGGGGCCTGGAATACGATCGGCAATCGCCATGAAAGACTCCTTGTATCTAAGATATTGTCGATCGAAACCAACGAGCGAAAACGCATTAAAAGTGCAGTTCCGCCGTTCTGCTTCCTCGCCCCGACGCCTACTGCAAAGAGTGCCCGTTGCCGGTTCCTTACCTAATTATAGCCATACTGCACGTAATACGGCTGCAACTGCTTGCGAACCACTGCAGCTTTCCTCACGACTTCCGGCAGTAGGCGGAGTGGGCGTGGGTCAATCAATGTTTCGTACGGAACGTTGCTGCGCTCTTGCAATCCGAGAAAGCTCAAGATATGCTCCAGAGTGGCGCGCGGCTCCGCGCACACATCCTCGTATCGTATCGAGATATGGTCACTTGTTGGCAGGCTGTCGATGTGTTGCATGAAGTAGGTGAGTCCGCGCACCACATGCCGGATAACGATGCGTACACCCATGTCGAAGTGCTCGGAAAAGAGCATTCGGGTGGCGGCGCGTTTGGCTGGCTGCCGATAGATCCGACTATACCACGCGGCGATCAGATCATTATAAGCGCTCTGCGTGGCTAGCGAAGAACGCACAGCTTTTAGCTGTGAGTTTATCACATGCAGTGGCTCCCGGTGCAGAAAAATGAACTTTGCCTCCGGAAAGGCGCTCTTCACATACATGAAGTTCAGGAAATAGTCCCATGGGTTTTTGAGCAGCACCGGCTTTGCCGGATCCGAGACGAACTGCACTTTTTTGCACAGTTCGACCAACTTCGGTAAACTCCTCGGCGTCAACTGCAAGCGGAAGCCGCCATCTTTGAGGATAAAGCCATACTCCTCCGGTAAATCAGGCGTGACCCCTACGCCATCGATAATTCGGTCGGTCAGACCCTCGCGTGCAAAGTAGCTGCCAAGCTCTTGCTTGGCAGCACCTTCGGTTCCATGTAGATGGTTTGCAATAACCTCGTCATACCGGCTTAGGTGATATGCACGCACGACGTTAAAGCACTGAGTTGCATCAAGGAGTTGATAAAGCAGCGTTGTACCAGAACGATGGTCCCCCATGATAAAGATGGGCCGAAAGCGGACATCCTTCAACAAAGCGATGTACTGCTGATCCCCTAGTGTGTCGAGCTTCGCGTTCTGCATCATCTGCTCTGCTCATTTGTACAACCTTGGTGACTCAGTCCTTGCATCCTTACTGTGTTCCTCCCGCCGGGATCTGCCAAATCTGCAAGCCATAGTACGGATTGGCACCGCCTATGAACAGGCCATTGGGCGTCGCAACGATATTACGTACCCCGAAGCTGAACTTGTCGCCGAAGCCGGTCGTCGTAACCGGCAGGTAATGAACCCCATCTGCCGTGCTGTACAGGTCGAAGCCGAGTTGAGCTTGGAAGGACGGCTGCTGATAAGGGTTGCCTGGGTCATTCCGGAATTGTGTACTCGTATCGAAGGTCCCCACATACAGTTGGTTGTTGTAGACGCTCATACGCCAGATGTGCTTATTCCACGACCAGTTAAAGCCATCTCCTAAGCCGCTCACTGATGTCAACAGTTGCGAGTTGGACGGGTTCGTGCGCGAGTTACCGACAACCAGATCCCAACTGTCGTTCGTGTGGATACGGTAGACATCAGCTACACCTGCCGTGCCGATGTACAGCATGTTATTGAAGACCTGCATACTTACCACCGTGGTATCGGCCGGATTCTGGTAAGCTCCGTTGCTGATCACGGGTGTGAATGTATACGGCTTGGTGTTGGTCATCTTCCAGACGGTGAAGGGCGTGACATCGCCTTGTCCCAGATACAAGAAGCCGTTAAAGCTGGCCATCTCATAGATGCTCGGCATGCCGACCGGCGTGATCTGCCGGAAGTTATTGTCTCCGCCCGCCGGGTTAGATGCGACATAGACCGGCCCTTGCCCGGTCAGCCCGTTCGATGCCACAACGTACATCTGCCCATTATAAACCGTCAGCGACCGGAAGCCAACCGCAAACGTATTACCGAGGAAGGTCCCCGAGTCTTGCGGGATAGGATTCCAGGTTTGGCCATCGGTACTGCGCAAGATGCGCGGCGGCGGCATCTTCTTGCCATGAAAACTGCGTGAGCTGAGGCCGCCGATGTATAACGCCTCGGTGCCATCGGCCTCCGTAAAGGCGGTGATGGT
This sequence comes from Herpetosiphonaceae bacterium, assembly GCA_013821605.1. Classification (GTDB taxonomy): domain Bacteria; phylum Chloroflexota; class Chloroflexia; order Chloroflexales; family Kallotenuaceae; genus JACDGP01. The sequence continues at coordinate 13,955 of JACDGP010000062.1, read as the reverse complement.
CCGGAAGCCAACATCACGTGCGACGAACTTGCCCGGTGCGTTGGGGATCGGTACATCATTGGGCGACTGAAAGACTCGCTCCCATGTATTGGGTCCCGGCGTCCAACGCCAGATCTCGGCCTGGAGCGGGAGGTCATCCGGGCTAGGTGTGCAGTAGATATCCGGGTCGGGATCTGGGTAGACGGCACCCGGTAACTTGTAGTAGACCTGCGTCGCATCTTGCACACAAGCCATAGCGCGGTCGGTGCCAACATACAGCTGCCCTTTCCACCATGTCATTGCCCACGGCGTGCTGTTTTGGCGATCCCCAAAGCCTTGAGGTGCCGCCACGATAGCCCCACTCGGATCGGTTGCTGCTCGCGCCTGTGAGCCGGCAAAAGGGCTTCGATCGATAAGACGACCGGCCTTCCCAGCACTCGGATCGGTTGCTGCTCGCGCCTGTGAGCCGGCTGGCTGCGCGGAAATCAGGACGAGTGTGAGGGCCACGATGCCCATCATAAATTGTCTTTTCATGCTCGGACCATCCTCATGTCTTTACCATAATTACAACAGATGGCTTGGCTAGAGGTGCTTCCCGGTTCTCGCACCCCTGCCAAGCCTTACATGCTCTAGTCTGCCCGTACGTGTCTTCTACAGCTGCGGGCTCCTTCGAAACGGCAACTCCACCGCCTGTTGCACAAACCATGCCTGCCCGGGCGCAAGCGATTGGTTTAACTTAGCCTCTATTCGCGACCGGACACTTGCTGGTGCTCGAGATAAATGAACTGATGGCCAATGGAATGTAGAGCGAATGGTTCCCTGCCGTCGAGTTGGGATGGTTTTGTTGCTGCCACACCGTTAGACCATAGTATGGATTGGCCGAACCTACTACGAGACCATACGGCGTCGGTGTGATCGAGCGTGCGCCTTCGTTCCACCCGTGGTTGTTGGTGAAGTCTCTATTATTTGGATCGGTGACAGTGTTACCGAAGCCACTGGTCGTGATCGTGGAAAGACTGGTGCCGTTGGCTGATGAGAAAAGGTTGAAGCCCATAATGTCAGTCGTCTGCAAGGACGTTGCGGCATTGGGCCGGTTTGCAGTCGCATTATTGAGTGTGCCAATATAGAGTTGTTCCTGGTAACAGGCCATCCGCCAGACAAGTGTATTATTTACAGGCGATGGCGCTGCTGGCCCAAAACCGGGCCCCAACGTACTTAGTGGATTCTTCTGTGAGCCGCCACCGACGCGCGGGTTACCCACGATCAAATCCCATGAGTTATCGGGATTGATACGGTAGACTTCGGCAGGTGCTCCCGTGCCAATATAAAGATGGTTGTCGTAGACCTGCGTACTGACGACGTCTGGGGATTGACACGTTGGTTGTGGCACTGCACACGATGGTGGGAACAAGGGATTATTACTATCATAGCCTCCACCGTTGATCACCGTGTGGAAATTGCTATCGCTGGTGCCGTTACCATCCCAATAATACACCTTGAATGGCTGCAGCGTTTGCGCGAGTTGTTGCGCGCCGGTTCCTAGATACAGCACGTTGTTGTAGCTGGCCATCTCGTAGATTTCGGTGTAAAAGTTGGGGATCAACCGAAAGTCGCATGGGGTGATCTGCCGCCAGGTGCTCCCAACGGACGGATTGGCCGATTCGAAGACCTGACCCTGGCCATTCAAACCTGAAGAAGCGACGATGTACATCTTCCCATTGTTAATCGTCATTGAGCGGTAGCCGGTGACTGGGGTGAAGGGCTGGCAGCCGGAGGCGGAGGGGTTGCCCGACAAGGGCGAGGCGGACGTGTCGACCTGCTGCCAACTGCCGGAGTCGCCCGTCGTGGAGTGCCAAATGTTTGGCGGTGGAACCTTGAAGCTGCCGTCGCTATTGACTTGCTTATAATAACTGCGGGGGCTGACGGCACCGACGTACAGCGACTGGCTGCCGTTAGCCTCCTGGTAGATGCTCATCGTCCGGTATCCATAGTCGACGGCGAGTTGCTTTGTGGAATCGTTCGGGTTTGGTATCGTTTGCGACTTGAGGACACGCTCCCAAGTATTGGTCTGTGGTGTCCAGCGCCAGAGCTCTGCCCGTAGGTCGAGATCATTCGGGTTGGGAGGACAGGCGAGCGCAGCATCCGGCGGGGGATATGTCTGAGTCGGGTCCGTCAATCCGATAACCAGGGTGCGGTAGCAGGTGAAGTCGCGATTGGTGCCAACATACAGCTTCCCGTTGAACCAAATCGACGTCCATGGCTCGCTATTTTGGCGAGCATTCGGCAGTCCTGTGGTGTTGGTCGGATCACTAGCATCTAACCCCTGTACGGGCATGAGTGAAAAGTCGTTGGCAGTGAGTGCGTTGGGTGCCGATGTGGGAGTGACCGGTTTCGGTGCGGCCGACGTAACCATCCAAGGCGTCGTTAGACCAAGCGACAACAAGGATAGCACCGCAAGACGAAGTATTCGAACACGCATTGAGACTTCCTCCTTAGGTTCACGAGCGACGATGAGGACATTCCGACAAGTAGCTTGTTCCTGTTAGTGGTAGAGGTGAGGAGACGAAGCACATATACGTCGGATACTAACGACGGCATGAAGTATACAAAATAAAAATTGATTGTCAAGCCCGGTAGACACTAGTATGTACCCTCAGCAATACTGATAGTCGGCTGATGCGCGAGCAGTTGTTCCAAAAGTTCAGTAGCGCGGCGCGGCCCACCGTACTGCGCCATGATGCCTTGTAGGCGTTGCGCGTTCTGCCGGAAGCTTGGATCTTTGAGCACATGCTCGACGGCTTCCCGCAGGCGCTCAGGTGTACACTGACTCGGATTGACCCTCACTCCAGCCCCTGCATCGACCACCCGTTGCGTATTGGCTGGCTTGTCCCACTCGGTTGGGATAAGGACCATGGGCACACCATATTGGAGCGCAGTGATCACTTGGCCCGAGCCGCCGGTCGTGATAAAAACATCAGTCTGTGGCAAGAGATCGGAGTGTGCAACCCAGCGCACGACTCGTACATTAGGCGCGATCACTCCCAAACCTAGGGATTCGGGATCCCGATTGCCACCGGTCGTCATGATCACGTGCATCGGTAGGTTAGCCAGCCCCTGTGCTGCCGCCCGGAGCACGATTGGCTGTTGTGAGTTGATGGTGCCCTCGGATACATGCACCCATGGTTGGTCATGCGGCACCTCGCCTAACCAACTTGGTGCTGGCTCAGTTTGTGGCTTATTCCATACACACGGGCCAATATAGTGCACCGAGGACGGCAGATCCTGACGCTGGTAATCGAACTCCGGCACACTCTGCAGCATGTACAATGGCATGCGCCCCAGCTGTTCATTGATCGAGACAGCGAGCGGCGGCAAGCTGTACTTCTGTCGTGCCTGGTTAATAGCGTTACGAAATGGTGCTCCAGCAAAATCGTTCGCGACACCTAATATCCGGGACCGGAGACGCCCGCCCCACGTCGGTCGCACAGCACCCTTGCGAGCATGGGTACGTGGTAGCGTACACCCCAGTGTATTTGAAAAAACCGCCACCGGCAGCTTGTGCGATTCATGAAATACTGCTGCTGGGCTCCACATTGATGTCTCGCTAAGAATGACATCCGGCGGCCACTGCTTGAGAACCTGTGCGAGATCGGCGATTTGGCCGGGAAAGGTCTCAACGATCCAGCGCCGCATCACGTTTCGCGTGTTGAGGGGATGGCGCATCGATGCAAAGGTCGTACGATTATCTAAGACGTCGGCAACATGTTGCTCGTCGAGCTGCCGGAATGGAAAACACGTAAAGCCCTCGCCTTCAAGTGTTGGGCAGATCTTAGCGCCTGTGTAGAATGCAACATCGTGTCCGTGCGCCCGCAGTTCATGCGCAATTGCCGTCATTGGGAAGTAGTGGCCGGCAAACGGCCATACCGTAATCAGAAACTTCGCCATGCCTATTGCCTTTCCTGATCTTCATGAGTGTGGCGGCGACGCCAAGCAATGATGAGCGTTCTCGGTCGCACCTGGAGTCAGGCGGCTTCCTGTGCCAGCTGTCCAATGCCTAACATCTCTAACAGTTCGGCAGCCCGGTGTGGACCGTCATACTGCTCCAGGAGTGTCTGCATGTGCCTGGCATTCCTGCGATAGATCGGGTTCTGGAGTACTTCGAGCACCGCCGCCCGTAGCCGTTCAGCTGTACACTGGTGGGGGCTCAATCGAACCCCGACGCCTGCGGCTACCACCCGGCGCGCATTGTCGGGCTTGTCCCACTCAGTTGGTATCACGACCATCGGTACCCCACATTGCAATGCGGTCATGATCGTGCCGGCCCCACCGGTGGTCACCAGGACATCGGTCTGGGGCAAGAGATCGGAGTGCGACACCCAGCGCACCAAACGCACATTGGGCGCAATGGGACCCAGATCCAATGTTTCGGGAGCGCGATTGCCGCCGGTCGTCATGATCACATGCATGGGTTGGTTGGCCAGACCCTGCGCCGCCGCCCGCAGCACCAGTGGCTGCTGTGAGTTAACGGTGCCCTCAGATACATGAACCCATGGCTGATCGTGAGGTAGCTCGCGCAGCCAGTCCGGCGTTACCTCAGTTTGAGGCTTATTCCATACGCAAGGACCAATGTAGTGGACCGAGGATGGCAGGTCCTGGCGTTGGTAGTCGAACTCCGGCAGGCTTGGCATCAGGTAGAGTGGCATGTGCCCAAAATACTCAGTGGGCGGCACCGCGAGTGGCGCTAGACCATAACCGTGCCGCAACTTGTTTGCTTGACGGCGAAAGCCTGCCGCCACCAAATTGCCTACCACCGTCACCCCCCGCGTCAGCCAGCGTGTCTGCAAGTTATGTGGTCGTGGCAAACCCAGGCCAAACAGTGGAACATCAACACCCGGCAACATACAGGCGGCGACAGTCGAGAAGATGGCGACCGGGATATGAAGCGTTTCATGCAGCACCAGGCCTGGTCCCCATAAGGCAGTCTCAGCGACTATGACATCTGGTTGCCAGCGGTTGATCACCTTTGTCAGGTCGGTCACCTGCCCCGGCAAGGTGCCGAGTAGCCATTCCCGCAGCAAGGTTCTCAACTTGCCTGGGCGCCTGGTTGATGCAAATTCTTCGCGGGCCACCATCAATGCGGCCAGGCTATCCTCATCAATATGCTCGAACGGAAAACAAACAAAGCCCTCCGCTTCGATCAGTGCGCGAGCTTGGGCTCCTGTGTAAAATGCGACCTCATGACCCCGCTCCCGGAGTGCGCGTGCGACGGCGATCAACGGAAAGTAGTGGCCGGGAAACGGCCACACACCGATCAAAAACTTTGGCATTTGCCTTTACCTAGTGGCCCACAACAGGCAACCTCTCCACAGTGGAGCACGATCAATGAACGTTCGTGGAAGATTACTCTCCGGCCAATTCGAGTGGTGCTTCGCTGTCTCCAGCTTTCGCCGGTGGCACCGGTGGACTCCCCTGTAGGAAAGGGACAATGTACTCAATAAGCTGCTGTGGCTCTTGGAGTGGGGCAAAATGTTCCCCACCCTCAATCAGCCCGGTTGTGCAATTTGGCAGAACGTGGCGGAGAACATCGAAGCTCCCCAGATAGTTAGACTTGCTCCCATAGAGCAGCAGCACTGGATTCGTGACTTGGGCCAGTGCATCCAGACTTAGGCCTGCCGTATCCTCATAATCCTGTACCAGCGTTGTTGTGTCGATCAGCTTTAACACCTGGTCGCCCTTGCGGGGCAGGCCGCGCGCCATCCCAAAAATAATTGGCACATTAAGGCTAGCGCGTAGCATATAGCCTACATCATGCCATTTTTCACGTGGGACTTGAACGCCGCCGTAGTTTTCGATGCCTTTGGCCCACTCACTCCATCCTGCCCAATCTTCACTCTTGCGCACTTCGACCAGTGCTGCCAGCCCTGCTTCGATCGCCACAATCCGGTCAACGCGCTCGGGATACAGAAAGGCGAAGTGGAGTGCTACGTCGGAACCCAGGCTATGGCCCACCAGATGAGTACGTTCAATCCCGAGCGCGTCAAGCAGGGATCGTAGATCTTCGGCCATGTCGAGGGTGGTATAGCCGCTTGGCGGCATATCACTTCGGCCATGACCGCGTAAATCATAGGAGGTGGTACGGTAGCTGCCCCGCAAGGCTGGAATTGCACCGAGATGCCAGACCGCCAGATTGCCGGTCAAGCCATGTAACATCACCACATCGGGGCCTTCCCCAACTTGCAAGTAATGGAGGTTGATTCCGTTGGCCAGTACCTTGGGCATCGTTGGTCCCCTATTCTACGTATCCCAGTGCTTGCAAGCGTCGCATCAGTTCTGCTTCGTCCTCTTCATCTAGGCCCGATTCATCCTCAAATCCGACCTCGGGAGCCACCACAGCCGCCTTGGGCTCGGCAGTGACCTTGTGTACTGGCTGGCGGATCAATCGACTTGGCTCAATTGCCTCGCTGGGTACTTGACCTTCAAGATCGGTCGGGATTGGCAGATCGAGGCTGTACAACAGCAGTGGTGCGATATCTAGGATCGAAAGCTCGGGTAGTTCAACGCCGCGCCGGATATCTGGGCCACCGGCGATAAAGATACCATCGGGTGCGTGTGTGCCCGTCGGCGGGCGGCGGGGACTCACAATGGTTTCGGATGCGAGGATCGAGAACAATCCGCCATCTTGCAGTTCAAGCGTAATATCGGGGGCCATGTCGTGGTACGGTCCCACAAAAACCTCTTCCCTACGCCACGCGGCAGCAATCACCGCTTCGCCGGTCTCGGGGTCTTTGATCTGCTGCAGTTCTGCAACTAGCTTGGCGCACAGCTCATCGTACTCCGTATCAGGGATCCCATACGGATGATCTGCATCGGCTCGCACAATCTGAATACCATTGCCACCGGGCATCGACGCATAGGCTTGAGTGCGCGTCCAATCTAGCTGGTAGGTGTGCCGCGCGACCTGCTTCATCCCCAGCACACTTGTTTCAGAGGGACGCGGACCTTCACCATCGGCCCAGGCCAGGTAGCCATGTTGCTGCAGCCAGGTGTTAACAAAAAAGGTGCGTACTTGGGGTCCGAAACCGTGATCGGACGTCATAACGATGGTTGCATCGGGACCCGCGAGCTCCACGATACTGGCGATCAAGCCATCAAGCTGCGCGAAGTAATTCACACACTGCTGGCGTACGCGGAACTCCCACGCCTCCGTCAACGTCGGTGCATACACTGGATCCAGAAAGCGCCAGCAGAGGTGTTGCAACTTATCGACGCCATCGAACAGCACCGTAATCAGGTCGGTGGGATCATTCTCTACCAGGAAGCGTAACACATTGAACCAGTGGCGTTCGCGGCGGGTATGGAGCTCGATCCAGCCTTCATACTCCTCCTGTTGAACCCCTTCCAGGGCTTTTTCCTCGTGTGCCATATCCATGGCGATCTCACGTGGGTTGAAGCCCGGCAGCGTCTTGATTCGATCATAAAGTTCGGGCGGATAGCAGCCCAATCGCAGTTGCCGCCACGGCATCCAGCCACCGGCCACAACCTGTCCGTCGATATGCGGTGCGGGAAAGGTCAGTGGAAAGTTCAACACCGTTGCGCGCAGGTCATGGCGATTGGCGTACGACCAGATGGTTTCGGCACCAACATCATTCGATGTCAGGAGCCGAATATGAGCACTGTTCGCTGCCTCTTTACCGAAAAAGTTGAAAATGCCGTGATAACCGGGACTCCGACCGGTCATCATTGACGTCCATGCCGGTGGGGTTAGCGCTGGGATCGTCGAGCGCAACAGTGCATGGGTACCGGAGGCGACGAATTTCTGTAGGAATGGCATTGTGCCATCTTGCATCAACGGGTTGAGTACGGCAAACGTAGCGCCATCCAGCCCGATGAGCACTGTGCGAGGTTTCACGCTGCGACCCCTTCCTTCGACTCTAGAATGGGCTGGGCACTGAGGTGCTCATGGATGAAATCGACCCACTCGCCGATGGTAATATCGGGCAACTCACGCTGCCCGACCTCAGCGAAGAATTCGGAGAAGGGCAGTACCTGCTTGTACTGTGCCTGCACATTAGCTCCCAAGACCACAATATCAAGCGACTCCAGGCCCATATCGGCTATCAGACAGGTCTTCTCGTTCAACTCTCCGCTATACTCCCAATCATCACTGAGGCTGCGGAGGATCGCCAAGAAATCTGTAAGGATTTGGTCACGGCTTGGTTGCATATTTTTCCTTCTTTCCATAAAGCGAGGTGGCGACGATCAAATCTGCCTCCCGGATGGTATACGCGGTCAACATTGCATCGTCTGCTGCCGGCATCTGACGGGCGAGCTCGCCCGTTACGCCAACACGTAAGAGGCCCACTTCTTCGTCCAGCCCCTGAATCACTATGGCTTGCGGTCCACCGAGCATACCTTGACCTAAGGCCTTCGCCGCAGCTTCTTTGGCACACCAAAAGCGTAACGCCCACGCCTCCTCTGGCCGGTCGGCCAGCGTTGCTAGCAATTTCTGCTCCTCCGGTGTAAATGCTAGTTGCGCCACATGCTCATTCATCCGGCCCACAAGCTCGATATCAATACCCACACCATCCGCAGCTTCAGGATCACCGGCCAATGCGACGGCCATACCATTTACATGCGAGAGTGAAAGGAGTGGGACATCGGAAAGTAAACTGGTCCATGTGCCGTGAACGACCGGGCGACCATTGAGATCTGGCAGGATTTCGACGTCGGCCGGTTTAAGCTGGAGACCATGGCGTTGACGCAAATAAGCGCGAACAGCATCCTTCGCAACTAACCGTCCCACCAGCCATTCAAGGCGACGCGGCTCAGGGGTACGCAACCCCTGCCACAGTTCCATCTCACGTCGGCTCAGCAGCAGACGCGCGAGCACTTTTTGCCAGATACCGCTGTGGGCGGTCAGTAGGCCGTCTGGAAATGCGTCAAGACCAAGTCGGTAGGCATGGAATGCCTCCGGTTCCGGTAACAAGGCCACCAGTTCGGGCCATGCTTCTGCGAGCCGTGCCTCCTCGGGAGCCAGGAGCAGTTGGTAAAACGGTCGGGGCAGGTCAAAGCGCCGATCCTCCCAGCCAACGAAGCGTATCGCCACCTGCCCGTTCATACGTATGACATCAAGATCCGCGCGAGTTTGATGTTCTCCCATCAGTCCAATACGGGCCTGACACGTCAACTGCTCGTTGCGCGGCAAGCGTGGACCATAAAAGTGCAGTGACTCGAGCCGGTATGGGAATACAAGAAAGCCTGTTGGCAGCGTTTGAACTGTCCAGAAGCCCACGACCTGACCGGGCTGATCTAACAGCACGGGATCAAGCAGGAAACCATTTCCGGCCCCCGCCGGCAGGAGGTCATCCATCGGCAGAGTCATCAGTGTCGCTTCGGCACCATTATCGCCAACTCGATCAAATGACTGGACACCGCGGAAGGCAGGACCATGGAACATCGCCTCTTCGTAGAGCCGTTCTGGTTGCCATTTCCCTGGCTGCTCATGCTTCAGCGGCAGATCAGCGGCTGACGGTGCCGGCGGGTAATGTTCTGCGAAAAGTACCATCCCTTCAACGATGGGAGCTAGTGGTGCAACTGCGTGCGCCGTACTACGATCAACCTCATGGATCTGAGCATGAACTTCCTGCGATGGTGTCACGCGCGCACTGATGCGCAATGTGATTGACGCCTGATCCAGAGCAATCCAACGCGACGCTCGTATCTCCTTCATCCCAACGAGGCATAACCCTGGTATCAGTGCTGCAGCGGCTTCCGCCAGCATCTCCATACTCATAGTCAGCGGCATCACCGGCAGCCCCGAGAGGCCTGTATCAGACTGTGAGACCTGCCTGCCGAGTGAATGGTCCACTAAGAATGGGGTGGTTGCTAAACTAATGTCACATTCGGCTACGATCATCTGACCGGGAATGAGTTCAACCACCCTATGGAGAAAAGGGAATGCTGGGCGAACCTCCCCGCCGCCCACCAGTGAGTTTGATTGACTGGTTTGCTTGGTCACCGTACCCGTTACTTGAGTTTCCTGCAGCAGGAAGTCGATAACGCCTTGCAAAGTGCGGCTGGCCGACAAGCGATCCATCTGGTCACCGAGGCGAATACCGCTTTCCTGCTGGAAGCCACCCAGAACTTCGACACGCTTGATCGAGTCGATGCCAAGATCGGCTTCGAGATCAAGATTCAGGTCGAGCATCTCGAGTGGATAGCCGGTCTTGTCACTCACAATCTGCAACAACAACTGCCCCATCGCTATGCCATCCATAGCTGTACTGGCTGGCTGTTCGACCACGACATTCACGGTTGCCACACTTGGAACTGGTGCGTCGACGCTCACGGGTGCTGCCACTGCAGGCGTTACGCCCTGCGTAGTTGCGGCTGGTACCGGAACTTCCTGCTGGAGGAGGAAATCAATCACGCCTTGCAAGGTGCGGCTGGCCGACAACCGGTCCATTTGGTCGCCGAGGCGAATACCGCTTTCCTGCTGGAAGCCACCAAGGACCTCGACACGCTTAATCGAGTCGATGCCGAGATCGGCTTCGAGATCAAGATTCAGGTCGAGCATCTCAAGTGGATAGCCGGTCTTGTCACTCACGATCTGCAACAACAACTGGCCCATCGCTATGCCATCCATGGCAGTCTGTGCTGGCGCCGCGGCTACTGTGCTGACCGGCGGCACCATCACGAGCGGCACCGTATCCATGACCGCTACCACTCCCTGCTCGTGGACGGGTCTTTGTGTGACTGCTACCGGCTGCGGAACTGCACGAGGTGGCTCCGCTGGTGGCACCGGAACGGCCACCGGCGATAGGGCAACAGGCGCTACCACCGCTGCAGGCAGTGCTATTGGCGCGGCTACGGCCACCGAGAGGCTAGTTCCGGCAGCGGCAACACCCGTGCCACCTGTGAGGTAGGCCTGCACAACATCCTGCTGCATGACCAGGAACTGCTCCATCGTCTGTAAGTAAGCCGACATGACCTGCGAAGACGCAGTCGCTATTTCTGCTTGACCCGCTCCCCCCTGGACCGGGGCGGTCACAGCCACAGGTGCCGCTAGCGCTCCCTGTTGTGGCTCGGCGCGAGACTGAACATCCATTCTGGGCTCCGCTACAGGCTGCGGTACCGCTTGAGCAGTAGTACGCGGCGTCATGGGGACCGGTGTCGTTGATGGCATCACTGCATGGTGCCCATTACCCGAGGCAGGGCTACGCCGGACGTAAGTCTCAAGTGGTTGCGTCGCATGATGCCCATTGGTCGCCTCCAGCCTAGGTACGGCGTGAACTTCAAGCGGGCGAATCACTACCTCGGGCTTGTTGTTTGTATGTGCAGTTGCTGCCAACCGCTCGTGTGACCCACCCTCATTGTGCTCCGGCTTGCGGGCCGCCATGTCCGAACGCAGCTTAGCTGCCGTCTCTTCAGAGATGCGCATCGGCGGAAACCCGGTACCAATTTTGATGGCTTTGCCCGGTCGTTTCCCCTCGTGAAGCGGATCAGACGGATGGTCCAGATCAAGCGAGCGCGGTGCGCGCCGAGCATAGAGTTCATCAAGCTGCATCGGTACAGCATGCGCTGCTAACATACCTAGCAGATGGTTGAGTTGAGTAGTCCCTGTGCGGCGGCTTACATCCGCTGGCGCAATCAAAGCCGAGCGCCCGCGTAAGATATCTTCCATGAAGGCTGCAAGATTGCCGCGTGGGCCTACCTCAACAAAGAGGCGCACGCCATCGTCATACATCGTTTCAATTGTCTGCCGGAACTCAACTGGTGCTATCCAGTGCTCGTGGGCGATCCGTTTGATCTCATCGAGCTGCGGCGGGAATGGCTTTGTCGTCGTGCACGAATAAACCGGCACCTTCGGCGGCGACACAATCCATTCGTTCATCACCTTTTGCATAACATCGGCATATGGCGCATACAGCGGCGTGTGATACGCTCGGTCGAATGCCAGACGTTCACAGATAAAGCCTTGTTGCGTTGCCAGTTCGAAAGCTCGGTCGGTCGCTTCCCGGCTACCTGCTACCACTGTCTGATGTGGGCAATTGTCCATAGCAACAAACAGCTCAAGGCCGGCTTGCTCAAGGAGCGGGCTCACCTGCTCACGTCCGGCACCTACTGCCAGTAGTGTCGCCTCTGGAATGCCTCCTCGATCTGCCACCTCGTTGTAAAGCTCGTTAAGCTTCAGAGAACGGCTAGCATAATCTTCGGTCTCAATCATTCCAGCCGCGCGCATAGCAGAGAATTCACCGGTGCTATGGCCCAAAATCGCATCTGGGGCGATGCCAAGATCATCCAGTAGCGTGTAAAGTGCCTGGTTCGCCGCTACCAGCGCCTCAATGGCAACATCCATCTGCCATAGCCGGCTCTCAGCTTCCTCGCGCTCGGCGGTGGAGAAAGTAGGTGCCGGAAAGATGATATCGCTCGGCAAGTAAGCCCTAGCATGTTTCGCGAAGACGCGGTCGATCTCATCGAAGCACTTCCGTACCTGTGGAAAGTGGATGCACAGGTCGGCTAACATGTTAATATATTGGGCACCTTCGCCGGGGAACAGAAAGGCAAGCTTGCCACTACGTCCCAAGGGCTCATCGAAGAAGTAAATACCGGTGCGCTCTTTAATCTTATGACAGGTGGGATCGGCCAGCCGCTCAAGGGCTTTATTTAGCTTCTGCTGCAGATCCTCGATCGACGATGCGACCAGCGCCAGCCGCACCCCAGAGCGATCTCCCAGGGCCGCATTGTGTGTGTTGAGCGTGTATGCTAGGTCCTTTAACACAATCGCAGGAGCCGTCTGCAAGAACTGTTGCAGGCGCTGCCCTTCGCGCACGACGTCTGCGCGCGTTTCACCTTGCAGGATACACAGTTCGGTCTCCCACTGCAGGGCGTGGCCTTCACTGGTCCGTTCGTCCGCAACCGGATATTCCTCCAACACGACGTGCCCGTTGATCCCGCCAAAGCCAAAAGAGTTTACCCCGGCGCGCCGTGGGGCATCACTCCCGCCATGAATCCAGGGTCGTGTCTCGGTATTGATATAAAAAGGTGTCTTTTCGAGCTCAAGCCGTGGGCTCGGCTGTGACACATTCAACGTGGGCGGCAGCGTTTTGTGGTGCAACGCCAACGCCGCTTTGATCATTCCAGCCATACCGGCTGCCGGCATGGTGTGGCCAATCATTGACTTGATCGAGCCCAGCGCAATATGCGGGAACCCGCCGTCGCGCTCCCCCAACACCCGAGTCATCGCCTGAATCTCGGTTGCATCACCGACCAAAGTTGCAGTACCGTGAGCTTCGATCAGTCCGATGCTCGCTGGCGAGACCCCAGCTTGTTCGTAGGCAAGGCGCAGAGCTTGTTCCTCACCCTCCAAGCGCGGTGCCAAGACGCTAAGTGCGCGACCATCGCTGGCAATACCGGCACCTTTGATCAGAGCATAAATGCGATTACCGTCCCGCTCCGCGTCTTCGCGCCGTTTCAGGACGGCCATGGCCACGCCTTCGCTCAGAATCGTCCCGTCGGCATCTTTATCGAAGGGCCGGATCTGCTCCTGATGTGATAATGCCCCTAGATGGCAAAAGAGCATCAAGGTCGGAACTGGGGTCGTAACGTTCATGCCACCGACCAACGCTAGGTCACAGCGGCCCGACAGCAAATCGTTTCGGGCAATATCAACTGCTACCAACGATGATGCGCAAGCCGCATCAACAGTATAGCTTGGTCCCATCAGATCCAGACGATTGGCAATCCGGCCCACGACAACGTTGGGAATTAAGCCCTGTACGGTATCGGTGTTGAAGGGCGGCAGGCATTGCTTCATCTCATCGCGGATGACCTGCAGATCGGCATCGGTATAGTCATGATTGAGGCGGCGCAGGATTGCCAGTGTCTGATCCACGATCTCGCCGTGCTGGACGACCGTCATGTTGCCACGGTTGAGGTAGGTACCTTTACCCAAGATCACGGCGGTTCGGTGGCGC